>JANYLR010000091.1 GCA_025363715.1 Holophagaceae bacterium
ATCGCCAGCCTTGGCAGGGTTCCCCAGCTGCGCCCATCCTGGCTGTCGGGCCGGTTGTCGCCCAGGACGAGGTAGCCGTTGCCGCAGGCTTTCTGACCCACGCCGGCGCGTTCGGGGTGTAGCACCCAGGGTTCCTGGTGCCGCTGGCCGTTGATCCAGAGGTCGGGGCCCCGCCACACCACGATATCGCCGGGCTGCCCCAGGACCCGCTTGATGGCCGAGCCCTGTGGACCCTCCACGACCCATATCTCATCCCGTTGGGGTGCGCGGCTGGCCCAGGTGCGCAGGGCCCAGCGGAGGTCGCCGTCCGCCAGGGTCGGTTCCATGCTGTGGCCTGACACACGCACGGGGTGCACCACCAGCAGGGGTGAGAGGGCGAGCAGCAGGGCGGCGATCGGAATCCAGGGACGCATGCCTTAGGCGCTCACGGCCAGCCTGCGCCCGGTCCCATCCGTCAGCGCCACTTCCTTGAGACGGGCCGGGGCGGGGGCGAAGGGGGCGAGTTCCGTAAGCAGGCGTTGGGCGAGAGCCAGAGGGCCGTCCAGGCCCAGGTCCGACAGGAGCCGTCCCTGCAGGGGTGCCAGACTGCGGTCCAGGGCGGCTTCCAGATCGCGAAAGTCCACCACCACGTCGAACCCGTCGAGGCCTTGCCGCGTGGCCACCACCTCCACCGTGTAGTCGTGGCCCTGCCAGGCCTCGCCCACCCGGAACACCACCGACAGTGGGCGGGTGACGGCGGCTTCAAAGTGCAGGGAGGCAAAATGGGCCAAGGTGAACTCCGGGGACTGACTCCAGGTTGGGCCTTCAGTTTCGCATGGGCACGGCTACACTGGCCCTTCGAGTCCGCCATACCTGACAATTGGGGTGAATGAAGCTGGGGGTGGTCCCGCCGCCCCTGGGGAATGCTTGATCGCAAGGAGACTGCCATGAAGGCCTTGGAAATCGTGCTGTTCTGGATGATGACCCTGACTGCGGTCGGGTTCTTCGCGTGGACCATGCGCCAGCGCCTGGCCACCCTGAAGGCCGGTCTGCCGGACAACCGCTTCGACCAGCCCTGGGTGCGCCTCAAGGGCGTGTTCACCCTGGCCCTTCTGCAGAAGCGCATGGTGCGCGACAAGTACGCGGGCCTCTACCACATCCTCATTTTCTGGGGTTTCTGCGTCCTGGCCCTGCGCTCCGTTGGCTTGGTGGTGGAGGGCCTGTTCCCGGCCTTCCATATGACCGAGGTGCTGGGCCGCTTCGGCTACGGCTACCAGGCCACCAAGGATGTCTTCGAGGTGCTGGTGCTGGTGGGCCTCGGCCTGGCGGCCTTCCGCCGCCTGGTGGTCAAGCCCTGGCGCCTGGAGAATTCCTGGGACGCCTGGGCCACGCTGAGCCTCATCGGCGGCCTCATGGTCACGGACCTGGTGGCGGACGCCGCCTACATCTGGCTGTACAACCCCTCCTGGAAGCTGTGGGCCCCGGCCAGCCTCGCCGTGGGGCAGTTGCTGCGGGGCCTGGGTGGCGTGGGCCTGTGGGTGCTCTACAAGAGCATGTGGTGGCTGCATCTGGCGCTCCTCTACTTCTTCGCCAACTTCCTGCCCTACTCCAAGCACTTCCACGTGTTCACGTCGCTCTTCAACATCTACTTCCGCGAGTTGGAGCCGAACAAGAACCTGAAGCCCATGGACATGGAGGCCGAGCACTTCGGCATCAACAAGATCCAGGACTTCACCTGGAAGCAGATGCTCGACTTCTACACCTGCGTGGAATGCGGCCGTTGCCTGGAGAACTGCCCCACCACCCTGACCGGAAAACCTCTTCGGCCCAAGGATTTCGGCACGGACCTCCGCGATTACCTGAAGGCCACGCCTCTCTCACAGATGGGCCAGGACCAGGCCGCCCCCGAGGACCGGCCACTCATCGGCGGCCCCGTGCCCGAGGGCTCCCACTGGAAGCGTGATGACGAAGTGGCACCCTGGAACAAGGCCCAGCTGGAGGGCTGGATCAGCCAGGACACCATCTGGGCCTGCACCAGCTGTGGCTACTGCGAGTGGGCCTGCCCCCTGCAGATCAGCTTCGTGGACAAGATCATCGGCATGCGCCGCTACCTCACGCTCGAAGAGAGCAACTTTCCCGCCGAGGCCCAGGTGGCCTTCAAGGGCATGGAGCGCCAGGGCAATCCCTGGAACCTGGCCCAGGCCGACCGGGCCAAGTGGGCCGAGGGCCTGGAAGTGCCCACCATCGCCGACAATCCCGAGGCCGAGTACCTGTTTTGGGTGGGCTGCGCGGGTTCGTACGACGCGGCGGGCCAGAAGGTCTCCCAGGCCCTGGTGAAGCTGCTGAAAGCGGCCAATGTCTCCTTCGCCATCCTCGGCACCGAAGAAAGCTGCACCTGCGAATCCGCCCGGCGCCTGGGGAATGAGTACCTCTTCCAGACCGCCACGGAAACTAATGTGGAGCTGCTCAAGGGCCACGGCGTGAAGAAGGTCATCACCAACTGCCCCCACTGCATGAACACCCTGAAGAACGAGTACCCGGCCTTCGGCGGCGACTTCGAGGTGGTGCATGGCACCGAGCTGGTGGCCAAGCTCATCGGCGAAGGCAGGCTGAAGATGGAACAGACCGTGGACGTGGATCTCACCTACCACGACCCCTGCTACCTCAGCCGCATCAACGGGCAGGTGGAGGCGCCCCGCGCCATCCTCGAGGCCATCCCGGGCGTGAAGCTCACGGAGATGGAGAAGCGCGGCGAAGCCACCATGTGCTGCGGCGCCGGCGGCGGCCGCTTCTGGCTGGAGGAGCATCTGGGCAAGCGCGTGAACCACGAGCGCTTCGAGCAAGCGCTAGAAACGAAGGCGACCACCATCGCCGTGGGCTGCCCCTTCTGCAACGTCATGCTGAACAACGCGGCCGGCGAGACCGGGCATGAGGGTGTCGCCACCACGGACATCCTCGAACTGGCGGCAAAGTCGCTGAAGGTCTAGGGGATACCCATGAAACCCACACGGGGCGCCAGAGCGCCCCGTGTGTTGTGGTGGTGGGATTGTGCCCTCCCCGTCATCCAGGCAAGGACATGGCCATGCCTAGGTGAATCAGATGGCCCTGGCCAGCTGGGAGCTGGGTTCGATGGCGTAGCGGCCCTTGCCACCCACGATCACCTTGCCTGCCGAGGGGACCTGGAAGGTGTCGCCCAAGTGGATCACATGGTCCTCACGGTCATTTTCCACTGTCAGCCAAAGGTATCCGGAGATGCAGCGAATGCTCTGGCCCTTCAGGTCGCTGAAGGTTGCGACCTTTTCGAAGGTCACGCTGCCGATGGTGGGCATGCCCTTCTTTGCTTCGATGTGTCCCAACGACAAGAGCTTGATGGCATATTCAGTCATGGTTCCCTCCAACATTCCGGGTGGGCGGTTCCACCACACCCAAAAGATAGGAGTTCTACTAGTGGCATAACAGTGGCACTTGTGCAAAATTATAACCATAACAATTATTGAACAATTGAATTGTTGGCCAAAATGATTGTTCAACTGTTAGGGTCAAGCCGAAACTGTTAGCCGCACATGCCAGAGAATGGCTCTGGGAGGGCACTCATGAAGGGAACCCGAAAGACGCCTCTGTACGAGCGCTTCGCGCAGGATCTGGAGGAACAGATCCGCTCCGGCACCTTTCCCGTGAACAGCCGCATTCCGTCGATCCGTGAATCCAGCATCCAGCGCGGCATCAGCTTTTCCACGGTGCTCCAGGCCTACCAGTTGCTGGAGAACAGGGGCATCATCGAGGCCCGGCCCCAGTCCGGCTACTACGTCAAGTTGCAGCCCAGGAAACAGTGTCCGGAGCCGGACTTCGAACCGCTTCAAGGCGATCCCACCAGCGTCAGCATCGATGAGGTCTCCCTCCGCCTGATCCACGACACCATGAATCTGGATTTCGCCCAGTTCGGGGCGGCCATGCCGGATCCCGATTTGCTCCCCAGCACCAAGCTGAACCGCATCCTGGCGGAATTGGCCCGGGACGGGAAGTTCCCCCACCACCTCGGCGAGGCGGTGCAAGGCCGGGAAGACCTCCGCATCCAGGTGGCCCAGCGGGCTTTCAGCTACGGCTGCGACATTTCACCCAACGAAATCGTCATCACCGCAGGTTGCACCGAAGCGTTGCACATCTGTCTGCAAGCGGTCTGCCAGCCTGGCGACTTGGTGGCCATCGAGTCGCCTACCTACTTCGGCATCCTGCTGGCCATCGAATCCCTCCATTTGCGGGTCATCGAGATCCCCTCCCATCCCCGGCGGGGCATGAGTCTGGATGCCCTGCGCTTCGCGGTGGAGAACCACCCCATCAAGGCCGTGGTGGCCATGACGAATTTCAGCAATCCCACCGGGAGCCTCATGGAGGACGAGGATAAGCGGGAGCTGGTGGAGATCCTCAGCGCCCGCGAAATCCCGCTCATCGAGGACGACATCAACGGGGAGCTGCACTTCTCCGACCGCCGGCCCCAGGTCGCCAAGTCCTTCGACAAGAATGGCCTGGTGATGCTCTGTTCCTCCTTTTCCAAAGACATCTCGCCGGGCTTCCGCATCGGCTGGGTGGCCCCGGGCCGGTTTTACCGAGAGGTGCAGTGCCGGAAGTACGCCCTGAACATCCGCACCTCGGTGCTGCCCCAGCTGACCATCGCGCGCTTTCTCGAAAGCGGCGGCTACGACCACCACCTCAGGAAGATCCGCCGGGCCTACGCTCAGAAAGTGGCGCTGATGTCAGAGGCGATCCTCCACCACTTCCCGGAGGGCACCCGCATCACCGAACCCGGCGGAGGCTTCGTGCTCTGGGTGCAGCTGCCCGGGAAGCTCGATTCCATGCGGCTCTACCAAGAGGCTTTGAGGGCGTTCATCGCCATCGCGCCGGGCTACATCTTTTCCCCGACCCACAAGTTCGACGACTTCATCCGTCTCAATGCCTCCTGCTGGTCTGAAAAGGCAGAGGTGGATGTGGCCCGGCTGGGTAAGCTGGTGAAGAGCCTGCTGGCGGGAACGCGCTGACCCGCTTTGACTGGAGAGGCTAGCCGGTGGGCATGGCCGCCTCTGGTGCTTTGGAGCTGGCATCCAGGACGTCCCTGTTCCTCCACAACGGCCGGGGACGAAATGTTAATTTTGTTAACACAATTGACGACTTCAATAAGATACATACACTGAGTCTCAATTAGTCAATCTTCGCTATCCGCAGTACCCCAGCTGCGGTCACTGAAAGATCCCCACGATGAAGACTGCCTTCATTGCTGGTCCAGGCTTGCCATGCACCGGAAACCCGGGATCGGTCCCGGGGGTTCGGTTCCCTGGCGCCTGGTCGCCCCTCGGACCATCCCCGTCTATCAGGCGGCGGACTCTGGGTGGGGTTCCTTTCCGGGTTGGTTCACCTGTTCAAGACCCTGCCCCAGCAGGGCGACGGGTGACCTGGCCCGGAATCCTGGCACAGGGTCTTCGTCCGTCGATTGAGCCATCCTCCCCCGGGGAAACCGGATGGGTCGGTTTCTCGAAACCGGATCTGTTGACCGGTGGGGTCCGGCAGATACTTAGTCCATTCGAACCATCTGTAAAAAGAATTGAAAAAATAATCAACATCGCATTTTTTTACTAATCGCCTGCTCAGGCAGGTCATCAGGGAACATTCGTTTCCCGGGGGGAAGGGTATGCTCAAGCATCTTATGAGACTAGGGATGGTCCTGGTGGCGGGGCCGCTGACCAGCGTGGCGTCGGCCCAGAGCACCCCCCTCCCCCCTGCCAACCAGGGTGCTTTCCAGGGCGGGACCACAGGGACCAAGACGGATGCGGGCGTCAACAACGTCCTGCCTCCAGCCCTACAGACTTCCGGTGGCTCCTTCAACATTCCCACCAACAGCAAGCCGAGCCCCATGTTTGGGGCCCAGTCCTTTGTCCAGCAGATGCTGCTCTTCGAGGAATTCGGCCCTGAACCACTGAATCCCAACGGACCGGCTCCGTCCCGGTCCTTCCCAGCGCCCAGCGCGGGGTCGTTACCCGAGCAGACTCCTGGCACGACCGCGGGCAGCGCGCCGGCAGGGGCCGCGCTGGAGGCCTTCCTGGCCCAGCAGGGCGTCGCGCCCTATCCCACGGAGTATGCCAACACCGCGGACCTGAACCCCTGGAAGTCCCAGATCGAATCCTTCCTGGGCAGGCCTCTGGTCAATCCGCCCGCAGAGGGCCGGCCCGCCGGTTCAGGCTGGTCCCACCAACGCTGGAACGAGTTCTACCCCACGGTCTATTTCAAGACTGCCCAGGCCGGTGCGCGGGTCAACGGCGGCTTCCGGGATTCCCACCAGATGCACAAGTACCAGGTCGGCGAGTTCGGCCCTGGCGGGCTCTACCACAACACCGCCGGCATTCCGGCCACCGACGGCACCACCAAGGGGATCGCCGTCCGCATCCACCCGAGCATGCCCGTCCAGGAACACAAGTCAGTCTGGACCTTCGATGGAACAGTGCCCCCCAAGCTGCTGATGGCCCGCTATGGCCAGCCGGTGCTCATGCGGCACTACAACGCCCTGCCCATCGATCCTTCGGCGAACCGGGGTTTCGGCCTGCACACCATCAGCACCCACGAGCACAACGGCCACAACCCGGCCGAAAGCGACGGCTTCACCAACGCCTTCTTCTTCCCCGGGCAGTACTACGACTATCGCTGGCCCATGCAGCTGGCCGGCTACGACACCATCAACACCAGCGCCGCGGAGGCGAAGGCGGCCTTCCCCGCAGCGCCAGGCGAGGCCATTTACGTGAATGACGCCACTCCGGGCCAGAAGACCACCACGGGCAGCTCGATCAAGATCCGCGGCGACTGGCGCGAGACCATGAGCACCCACTGGTTCCACGACCACATGCTCGATTTCACCGCCCAGAACGTCTACAAGGGCAATGCGGCGATGATGAACTACTACAGCGCCCTGGATCGCGGCAACGAGGCCATCGACGATGGCGTCAATCTGCGCCTGCCCAGCGGCACCGCGCTGCCCTGGGGCAACCGGGACTACGACATCAACCTCCTGGTGGCGGACAAGGCCTGGGACAAGGATGGCCAGCTCTGGTTCAACATCTTCAACACCGATGGCTTCCTCGGCGACCACCTGCTCACCAACTGGCTCTACAACCCCTACTTCAATGTCCGGGCCCGGCGCTACCGTTTCCGGATCCTGAACGGCTCCGTCTCCCGCTACCTCACCCTGGCCCTCGTTCGCCAGATTCAGGGCAACGGCGGCGAGTTGCAGGGCCCCTCGGGTTCTGGAATTTCGTACAGCCGCGTGCCGTTCCACATGGTCGGCAACGACGGCAACCTGATGGAGCACACCGTGCCCTTCGATGGCATCGTGGATGTTGCCGGTGACGGCAAGCCCCAGGACCGCAAGGGCGTGCTGCCCGAGCAGGGCATCGCCGAGCGCTACGACATCATCGTCGACTTCGCCAAGAACGGCATCAAGGTGGGCGACAAGCTCTACTTCGTGAACATCCTGGAACACCAGGACGGCAAGAAGCCCAACCGGGTCGTCCCCCTGGGCGATGTCCTCGCCGAGAAGTACAAGCCCGTGCTCCACACCACCAACGGCGTCCCTGATAGTTGGGTTGGCGGGGATCCCGCCGTCGGAAAGTTCATGGAACTCCGGGTCCAGGCCTATGCCGGCAACGACAAGAGCATGGATCCCGCCGACTACGTGAACGGGAAGAAGACCATGATCCCCCTGAAATTCGACCGCGATTCAGCCTCAGCCAAGGCCATGCTCGCCAACGCCCGGCACCACACCTTCGAGTTCGGCCGTTCCGACGGCACGGATGAGGCGCCCTGGACCATCAAGTCCGATGGCGGCACCGGAATGAACATGGATCCTCGGCGGACTTCCGCGGCCTCAGAGTTGTCCACCGAAAGCACTGCGGCCGGCTACAGCGGCGCCGGAACCCTGGAAATCTGGAAGATCAGCAACCCCAGCGGTGGTTGGGCTCACCCCGTCCATGTCCACTTCGAGGAAGGCATCATCCTGACCCGCGGCGGCAAGACCCCGCCCCTATGGGAGAAGTGGGCCCGCAAGGATGTTTACCGCGTGGGGCCGAGCGCCGATGCTACCAGCACTGTGGAGATGGCCATCCACTTCCGGGAATTCGCCGGCACCTACATGGAGCATTGCCACAACACCCAGCACGAGGACCACTCCATGTTGCTGCGGTGGGACATCAGCCACCCGGGCCAGCTGCAGCTGATGCCCGCGCCTCTGCCGACCTGGGAAGGGGTCCAGTTCGTGGACACCACCGCCCTACCCACCATGAGGACCGGTGACGGTTTCGGACCCAAGCCTTGACCGACTCAAGCGGCCGGAGCGTCCGCGGCCGCTTCACCTAGACCTTCCTGAACCCAAGTGCCATGCCGATCGAACCTGAAGGAGCCCCCATGCACGACCGCAAGCGGAACCCGTTCACGAAAGCCCTTGTGGCCGCCTTCATCACCCTGGGAGTGCTGGGCATGGGCAGCACCCCCGCCAAAGCTGGCACGACGGTCTGGGGAGCTGACTACTTCCCCAAGGTCACGCTCATCGACCAAGACGGGAAGCCGCAACGCTTCTTCGAAGACTTGATCCAGGACAAGGTGGTGGCGGTCAATTTCATCTTCACCAGCTGCAAGGATGTGTGCCCCCTGGAGACCGCCCGGCTGCGTGAGGTCCAGGAGATCCTGGGCGACCGGCTGGGCAAGGACATCTTCTTCCTGTCGATCAGCATCGATCCCCAGCGGGACACTCCAGAAGTGCTCAAGGCCTATGCCAAGCGCTACCAGGCCGGCCCAGGCTGGACCTTCCTTACGGGCAAGATGGAGGACATCACCCAGCTTCGCTACAAGCTGGGCCTGCTCAGCCTCGATTCCGACCCGGCCAACCTGAAGGGTCACAGCATGAGCCTGATCATCGGCAACCAGAGCTCCGGCCAGTGGATGAAGCGCTCGCCCTATGAGAATGCCCACGTTCTCGCCACCCAGATGGGCAGCTGGCTGTCCAGCTGGAAGCTGCCTTCGAAACCTGGGCTTGAGTATGCCAACGCACCGAAAGTCCGGAACCTGTCCCTGGGTGAGAACCTGTTCCGCACCCGCTGCGGCGCCTGCCACACCCTCGGGGAGGAGGGCGGGGGAGCCATTGCGAAACAAGCGATCGCCCCCGATCTGCTGAACGTGACCCGCACCCGGGACAAAGTCTGGCTGGCCCGTTGGCTGACCGAACCCGACAAGATGCTGGCCGAGCGGGATCCCCAGGCCCTGGCCCTGCAGGCCCGCTACAACAACCTGGTCATGCCGAACCTGAGCCTGGGCCAGGAAGATACCCACGCGGTGATGGCCTTCCTTGAGGAGGAGAGTCAGCGAGTGGAACAGCAGCGCGGCCAGACCGCAAAGGTGGCTTTGGTGCCTTGCCATTGATGGCGATGCGGCACAAGGCAACCAAGGCACTGAACTGACCTTTCCCACTGCTGCAGAACGGGGCGCTTTAGGCGCCCCGTTCTGCAGTTAGTCGGCTACGCCAGCGGTTGATCGAGGTAGTCGAACCCTGGGTACCTCGGTCACACTGGGCGTTGACCCCGCGCTACACGGGCATTTCCTGGAGAGAGGAGGCAGGCATGACGACGAGTCCCGTGACGCCAGCCTCGCCGGCCGTCCCCAAACCCCGCGCCTATGAGCTGGTGCTCGACCGCATCGAAGCCGACCTGGCCGCCAACCGGCTGCAGGTGGGCGACCGGGTGCCCTCGGAGCGTGAGCTGGCCCTGGACCTCGGCATCTCGCGGCCGGCGGTACGCGAGGCGATGCGCATCATGGAGGCCTGGGGCACCGTCGTCCAGGGCACCGGTTCCGGCCCGGACGCGGGCACCGTGCTGGTGGCCTCCCCCGCCACTGCGCTCACCCGCTTCCTTCGACTGCACGTTCTGCTGGCGAGCATCGGTCCTTCCGACGTCCTCCAGGCCCGCATCGCGCTGGAGCGGGAATCGACCCGGCTGGCCGCCCTGCACGCCACCCCGGACGATCACGAAACCATCGCCGCTCACCTCGCCGCCATGGACCAGCCGGGGCTGGACGCCAGCACTTTCAACGACCTCGATTCGGCTTTCCACGTGGCCATCGCCCGCGCCACCGGCAACCTGCTGGTGGCCGAGCTCACCATCGCGCTGCGCGAGGCCATGCGGCCCCGGCTGCTGGCCTCGCTTCGGGCCGTGCTGGATCTCCCTGCCGTCACCACGCGGTTGCGCGCCGATCACCGAGGCATCTATGAGGCGATCCGCCAGGGGCAGGCCCAGGCCGCCGCCGACCGGGTCGAGACCCACATCGTGCAGTTCTACGGCCCGCCCGGCTGAGTCGCCTGGCGCTCATCCCAGCCGCCAGGGCACGGCCACGGGCTGCCCCGCCGCTGGGAGGATGGCCCGGTAGTCGTTGATGTAGACCTTGCAGCGACCACCTGGTTTCGCCTCCACCGCGATAAGGCTGGCCTTCCCGGGGTCCTGGGTGCCGCCCCTCGTGCCATGTCCGTAGGCGACGGGGGCTTCGTTGGTGTAGCCGTAGTGGTAGTCCTCTGGAGCTTCGACGAGCCTGGCGTAGAACACGTACCGCCCAGGAGCCGGAACGTCCACGGCGAGATAGGGCATGTGCGGGCCGTAGGGGAACAGCAGGGTCCGCCCCGTGGTGACCTCCTGGGCGTAGACGGTCGCCCCGAAGGCATTGTCGCCGCCGGTGATGTCGAATTTGACCGTTACCTTGGCCGTCTTCGCGGTTCCGCAGCCGATCAGCAGCTGGCCAGCCAGTACGGTCGCAACCATCCATTGCCGTCGCAACGCGCACCTCCCGTAGGCGGCCCATCCTGAACCCCTGGACGGGTTGGCGCAAGGCCTGTGGCGGAGGCTGGGGTGCCAGTCCAGGCCTCAGTGGGCCTGGGGGGTCGGGTCACCGTCTGGGCAGCAGGTCCTTCAGGAGCATCCGCGTGTCACGGAGCATGGTGACCGTATCCTCCCAGCCGAGGCAGGCGTCCGTGACCGAGCAGCCGTATTTGAGGGTGGAAAGGTCGGCCGGGATGGGCTGGTTGCCCTCTTCGATGAAGCTCTCCGCCATTACGCCAATGATGGAGCGATTGCCCCGGAGGATCTGGTGGGCGCAGTCCTGAAGGACCAGGGGCTGAAGGCGTGGGTTCTTCAGGCTGTTGGCGTGGGAGCAGTCCACCACGATGTTCTCGGCCAGGCCCGCCTTGCGCAGAGCCACTTCCGCCAGCGAGATGCTGACGGTGTCGTAGTTGGGCCGGCCACTGCCGCCCCGGAGGACCAGGTGCCCCTGGGCATTGCCCCGGGTGCGCACGATGGCCGCCAGGCCCTGGTCATTGATCCCCAGGAAGCTGTGGGGGTGGGAGGCCGAAAGGATGCCATTGATGGCGGCGGCCAGGTCGCCGTCCGTGGCGTTCTTGAAACCCACGGGGGTGGAGAGGCCGCTGGACATCTCCCGGTGGGTCTGGGATTCAGAGGTCCGGGCCCCGATGGCGGTCCAGGCGATGAGATCACCAAGGTACTGGGGGCTGATGGGATCCAGGGCCTCGGTGGCGGCAGGGAGGCCAAGCTCCGCGATGTGGATAAGGAATTCCCGGGACCGTCGAATCCCCTCCTCGATGTGGAAGGAATCGTCCATGCGGGGGTCGTTGATGAATCCTTTCCAGCCCACGGTGGTGCGGGGCTTTTCGAAGTAGACCCGCATGACCAGCAGCAGGGTATCCGAGACCTCGTCCGCCAGGGCCTTGAGGCGCTGGGCATAGTCGAGGCCCGCCACAGGATCATGGATGCTACAGGGGCCCACCACCACCATGAGGCGCGGATCCTCACGGCTCAGGATCCGCTGAAGGTCCCGGCGGCCGATGGCGACGGTGGCCGCCACGGCGTCTGACACCGGCAGCGCCGCGTGGATCTCAGCCGGGGAGGGCATGCGGTCGAAGCCATCGATGTTGAGGTTCTCGAGGTCCTGATGGGTCATGGTCGGTATTCCTGAAAGAAAAACCCCGATCCCTGTGAGCGGATCGGGGTGGTGGGCAGGGGTTCAGAAGTTAGGAAAGACCCTGGCCGCGCCGCGCACGATCCGCGTGGGAGAGCCAATACTGGTTGAGGAACAGATGGATCATGCGGTTTCCCGAGACTTTCAATGGTGGTGCAGGGGGCAGGGACCGTCAACGCGAGGGGTTGGGACGGGGAGCCGGGGTCTTCCATGAATTTGTATACAAAATTGTCACATTTACAAAATGATCTTACAATTGTGTACAATCTTTCTGGGAGGCCCATGACCCCTTCGGAGGAAGCCCTTCGGCTCCTGCCCCTGCTGGAGCTGAGCCATGCCCTGGCGGCTTCAGACATCCGCTCCGCCCTGCCGCGGGTGCTGGAGATCCTGGCCGAGGCCTTCGAGGCGCTGAATGGCGCCATCATGCTGGCGGACGAGGAGGGCAGGGGGTTGCGCATCGAGGCCGCCCGGGGCCTCTCGCGCCAGGCGGTGGAGCGCTCCCACTACAAGGCTGGCGAGGGGATCAACGGCCGGGTGCTGGTGAGCGGCAAGGCCGTGGTGCTGCCCCAGGCCAGCCTGGAGCCGCTCTTCCTGGATCGCACCGGGGTGCTGCGGGAGCAGAAGCGCAAGAAGACGGAGCTCTCCTTCTTCTGCGTGCCGATCTTCCTGGACCAGCGGACCACGGGAACTCTGAGCTTGACGCTGCCCTATGATTCCAGCCGCGACTACGAGCGGGACACCCGGCTCATCCAGATCGCCGCCTCCATGGTGGGCCTGGCCATGAAGGTGGCCCGGCTGGTGGCGGCGGATCGCCAGCGCCTGGCCGAGGAGAACCAGCAACTGCGGCTGGAGCTGCGGGAACGCTACGATCTGCGCCACCTCATCGGCCACAGCCACGCCATGCAGCGGGTCTACGAGGCCGTGGCCCAGGCTGCGCCTAGCAGCACCACGGTGCTCATCCGGGGTGAGTCCGGCACGGGCAAGGAACTGGTGGCCCATGCCCTGCACTACAATTCGCCCCGGGCGGAGAAGCCCTTCATCAAGGTGAGCTGCGGGGCCCTGCCGGAGAACCTCATCGAATCGGAGCTGTTCGGTTACGAACCCGGCGCCTTCACGGATGCCCGGCACCAGAAGAAGGGGCGCTTCGAGCTGGCTCATGGCGGGACGCTGTTCCTCGACGAAGTGGGCGAGCTGTCCCCGGCCACCCAGGTGAAACTGCTGCGGGTGCTGCAGGAGCGGGAGTTCGAGCGGCTGGGCGGGGTAAGCCCCGTGAAGGTGGACGTGCGCCTCATTGCCGCCACCCACCGCGACCTCGAAGCGGCGGTGCGGGCCGGCACCTTCCGGGAGGACCTCTACTACCGCCTGCACGTCTTCGAGCTGTTCATGCCGCCCTTGCGGGAGCGCCAGGCGGACATCCTGCTGCTGGCAGATCACTTCGTGGAGAAGATCGCCACGGCTCAGGGCAAAGACGTGCGCCGCATCTCCACCTCGGCCATCGACATGCTGGCGGCCTACCACTGGCCCGGCAACGTGCGCGAACTGGAGAACGCCATCGAACGGGCCATTCTCGTCTGCGAAGGCGGGGTGATCCACGCCCACCATCTGCCCCCCTCGCTGCAGACCGCGGAGGTCTCCGGTACGCTCCCGGGCACGGGCCTGGGCGACGCGGTGGCGGCCTTCGAGCGGGACCTGCTGCAAGACGCGCTGAAATCCGCCCGGGGCAACCGCTCCCGCGCCGCTCGCCTGCTCCAGACCACCGAGCGGATCCTCAACTACAAGGTGCAGAAGCATGGGTTGGAACCCGAGCGATTCCGAAA
>JANYLR010000106.1 GCA_025363715.1 Holophagaceae bacterium
ATCTGGCGGAGTTCCAGTGGCGCTTCAACCGCCGCTTCGACCTTGCCTCGATCCTTCAACGCCTTCTCCGTGCCGCCACCCTCACACCCCCCATGCCTCACAACTTCCTCGTTTTGGCGGAGCGAGGGTGATAATCAGGACATAAATTAACATTCATAGCTGTTTGCCCAATCGATAGCTGTTAGGGCATCCAGAAAAAACAGTGCGATGGCCTGTTCTCAAGGGCTTGCGTCCGGTTTCAAGACTTGACCAACCGTCGTCCCCTTGCCATCTTAGCCGTTGGGCTTGTCCCAGTTCTTTATCCATTATGTTTTGGCCGAACCGGTGTTCCCGCTGGTTCGGCTTGCTGTTTTCCCCCTGGATCTTTAAGGGAGTCGCATGAGCAAAGATCCCCAGAAACCTGTTCCCGCCAAGCCGGCCGCTCCTGTGGAGACGCTGGAGGATGCTGTCTACAAATCCTCCCTTGTCGCCGGGAACGAAGCCATCAAGCGGGGCAACCCCATGGTCACCGTCCCGACGACGGTGGCCATGTACGTGCTGTTCGGAGTCGTGGCATTCCAGCTTGCGAAGCAGTCGCAGGTGGTCAAGGAAAAGCTGAAGACTGTCGGCATCGACCTCGCGGAGAAGGCGGAAGATGCGCCTCCGCCGCCGCCTCCCCCGCCTCCCCCGCCTCCGCCGCCCCCGCCCCCACCGATGGCCGCTTCCGCCTCCAAGGTGGACTCGACCCCCATCGATCCCCGGCAGGAAGTGGTGCCTGAGCAGGCGCCCAAGGAACTGCCGAAGCAGGATCACGCCCTGGGCGGCGTCCCGGGCGGTGTTCCCGGCGGCGTTCCCGGTGGTGTCATCGGTGGCGTGGTCGGCGGTGTCGTCGGTGGCGGCACCGGCAAAGTCGTGGACTTCGACTTCAGCCAGATCAAGGTGAAGTACCAGCCCCCCGCCCCCCCCTACCCGCCCCTCGCCAAGATCGCCAAGATCCAGGGCACGGTGGTGGTGGAGATCGTGGTCGGTCCCGACGGCGTGCCCACGTCCGCCAGCGCCAAGGAAGGCCCGCCCCAGCTCCGCGCCACGGCTGAAGATTACGCCATGCGCTGGAAGTTCGAGCCCGCCATGCTGAACGGCGCGCCCCAGTACGCGCGTTTCAAATTGACGATGCCCTTCCGTCTCCGCTAGTCCGCCACCTCATCCCCGTCATCCAAGTCTCTTTCTCCCATAAGGAAATCCCATGAACCTGCTTGCCTCCCCTCTGATGCTCGCCCTTGCCGAAGGCGGCAGCGACAGCTTCTCCCCCACCGAGCTCTTCCGCGCGGCCTCGCCCGCGAACAAGGGCATCATCATCATCCTCTTCATCCTCCTGGCCTATCAGATCTACGTGACCGTGGAGCGCTTCGTCACCTACGCCCAGAGCAAGGCCGCTTCCGACAAGTTCCTCAAGCTCTTCATGGACACCCTGCGCCGTGGTGATTTCGAGGCCGCCAAGCGCGCCGCCACCACCCACAACAAGAGCCACGTCGCCCTCGTGCTCAAGCACGGGCTGGACATCTTCCAGTACGAGAAGCAGCTCAAGACCATGAACCCCAACCACGATGCCATCCAGCCCGTTGAGCGCGCCATCGCCCGCGGCACTGCCGAGGTCGTCGAGCTCCTCAAGAAGGGCATGAGCGGTCTGGCCACCATCGGCGCCCTGGCCCCCTTCATCGGCCTGCTGGGCACCGTCATCGGCATCATCAAGGTCTTCTCTGACCTGAAGACCAAGGGCGCTGGCGACATCAACGCGCTGGCCGGCTCCATCGGCGAGGCCCTGGCCACCACCGCCCTCGGCCTCGTGGTCGCCATCCCGGCCGTGTGGATCTACAACCTGCTGACCAACAAGCAGGACGTGGTCGTCACCAACATCAACAACGCGGCCTCCCAGATGATCGACGAGTTCATCCGCCGCGAAAGCCAGAGCTAGGACCTTCCACACCAGTCCGGGGGCGCAAGCCCCCGGGCGCTTTCATGAGGAGAACACCATGGATGCAGGTGGTGGCAAGAAGGGTGGCGTGAAGTCAGACATCAACGTCACCCCGCTTGTGGACATCGTGCTGGTGCTGTTGATCATCTTCATCGTGATCACGCCGGCGGTGAACAGCAGCGTCAAGCTGCCGCTCGCCAAGCACAGCCCCAAGGCGGAAAAAAACAAGGACGAGAAATACCTCACCCTGATGCTCACGTCCAAGCGCAATGACAAGTGGGAAGTGATCGGCCCGGGCCCCATCCTCATCGACGACAAGGATGCGAAGGACCTCACCTTCTTCATCAACAACGAAGATCAGCGCCAGCGCCTGGAGGATTTCGTCAGCCGCAATGTCTCGATGCTGAGCCAGAAGGTGGTCTTCGTGAAGGCCGATGCCGACCTCCCCTTCAAATACATCAATGAGCTGTTCCAGGTCTGCCGGAAGGGTGGCGCCGATGAGGCTTCCATCGTCACCAGCGAAGACAAGGCCGAAGAAAAGCCAGCAGGAGGCAAATAATGGATGCCGGTGGCGCAAGAGGAAAACAGAAGTCCGATATCAATGTCACGCCCCTGATCGACATCGTGCTGGTGCTCCTCATCGTCTTCATCGTGATGGTGCCCGGTCTCGACAAGGCCACCAAAGTGGTGGTGCCCCAGGTGGTTGTCCAGACCAAGGTGACCCCGCCCGATCCCAATAACATCCTGATCCAGATGGACCAGGACGGGATCCTGACCCTGCAGCAGGACAAGATCGACGCCCAGGGCCTGAAGGACAGGCTGCCGGAGGCCGTGATGCTGCAGCCCCTCAACTACCGGAAGGTCTTCCTGAAGGTGGACGAGGACGTGAAGTTCCAGGCCATGGTGGACGTGCTCGACGCCATCCGTGTCGCCTCGAACACCGCCAAGAAGAAGTCCCTGGAACTGCCCGACAAGTTCCTGGGCCAGGACGGCGGCGATGTGAAAGTCGCCGTCACGCTCCGGAAGCGCCCCGCGGCCGTCGCCCCCGTTAGCTAGATGCGAGCTCATCACCCGAAGAAGGGCCCCCAACGGGGGCCCTTCTTCATGCCCGCCCGCGGGATCCCAGAACGGTCCCATAGGCCACCGCCACCACCGTGAGGAGGACGCCGCCGAGGCCCGGCCCCGTGACCCGCTCCCCCAGCAGGGGCACCGCCATCAGGTACTGGACGATGGGCAGCAGCTGCAGCCAGACCGCCGCCTCGGCCACGGACAGAGTGCCGTAGGCCCGGGACATGAGGATCTGACCGCCGTAGGCCAGCAGGCTCATCAGGATGGCCAAGGCCCAGGGAAGGAGGCCCCCGGGCAGGGCCGTGAGCGCGAAGGGGAGTACCACGGGCAGCCCCGCCAGGCAGAAGAAGAAGTAGATGGTGGAAGCATTGTCCGTGTGCCGCACGGCCCGGATGGCATTGGCGCTCAAGGCCGCGAAGACCGCTGCCGCCAGCGCCGCCAGCTCCCCCCGTCCGAAGGCCAGTCCAGCGTGTCCCTGGCCCAGCACCAGCACCACCCCCAGCGAGGCCGCCAGGATGGCCAGCCACAGGTGGATGGTGGGTCGTTCCTTGAAGACCACCAGCGAGAGCGCCACCGCGATGACCGGAAACATGTTGTAGAGAATGCCCGCCTCCCCCGCGGGGATGTGGGCCAGGGCGTAGAAGTAGAGCGCCACCACCGCACCCCCCGATAGGCCCCGGGTCACCAGCAACCGGTAGTTGCTGGGCCGGTAGAGGCCCGGGATCAGGCCGAAGGCCGCCAGGCTGAGCAGGATGCCCACCAGGAATCGCAGCACGGAAAGGTGGCCCGCCGTGAACCCCATGCCCGGCAGCGTGAGCTTCCGCGCCAGGATGGCCATGAGCCCGAAGCAGAGCGCCGACCCCGCCAGCTCCGCCCGCGCCATCATGCGGCGACGGGACTGGGAGGAGGTGAGCTGAGGCATCCCAAGATTCTTCCATGCCTCCGGGCTCCGCCCGGAGGTTAACCACGGCCGCACAGCGGCCGTGGCAGGAACGTCCTCACGGGTTGTAGGCACCTTGGGGCTGGTTCAACCCGGCGGTGTGGAAGGTGGAACCGAGCGCCCCGCCCCGGAAGGCGCCCCGGTCGGCGGCCTCCAGGTGATCCAGGAGGTGGGACAGCTGGGCCCCGCTGGGCACGGTGGGCACACCCAGGTCCGCCGCCAGCTGGGGCAGGGTCAGGTCGTCCAGGAAGGTGCCTTCTTCACGGACCACGGCTCCCCGCAGGGTGTACTGGTCCGTGGGCCCCGTGATCGTGCGGAGGCTGGCGGAAGGAACCACGACAGCGTCCACCCAGTCCGCACGGCCGCCCTTTGCATCCCTGTCCGCGTGGGCGGCGTATTTCAGGTCCTCGCCGCAGAGCAGCCCCGCCACGGTGACCGTCTCTCCGAAGCTGAAGTTCTTGGCCGCCACCACCCGCAGGTGGCTGCCCACCGCTCGGTTCAGCTCCGCGGCCACCCGGTTCAGCGTCGGGGCGAAGCTGGCGCCCGTCAGCAGCAGCACCCGGCGACCGGCAAACCCCTTGGCCTTCGGGCTCTTGATGAAGCGGCGGCTGTGTTCCAGGAAGCGCCGCACCAGGCCCACGCCATTCTCCAACTGGGCCCAGGATTTCGAATAGAAGGCCCGGCCTGGCACCTCAAGCCCCGCCCGGGTGAACCACTCGTCCGCCAGCAGCAGCCACGGCTCGCCGTCGTTGGCCTTGGCGTAGCGCCGCACTTCAGGCGTCCAACGGGCCACCCAGTCCCGGGCGAAGGCAGGATCCACATCGTTGACGTCAGGCAGATGCTCCCGGTGGGCGGTGAGACCCACCGGCACGCAGGAGAGACTCAGCACACTGCCCCGCCCCTCTTTGCGCCGGGCCCAAAGGTCGTCCAGGGTCTGCTGCCAAATGGCGCCATCGTTGAGCCCCGGCGCCACCACCGCCTGGGTATGCACATCGATGTCGCCCCCCAGCAGGTGGTCGAGCTTGCGGAGGATATTCCCCTCCCGGGGATTGCCCACCACCCTCACCCGGGCCACGGGGTCCGTGGCGTGGACCGAGACGTGGATGGGGCTCAGGCGCTCCCGCACGATGCGATCCAGCTCGGCGTCGTCGCTGCTCGAGAGCGTGGTGAAGTGGCCGTAGAGGAAGGAAAGACGAATGTCCTCGTCCTTCAGGTAGAGCGACTTCCGGAAGCCCTTGGGCATCTGGTGGACGAAGCAGAACACGCAGTTCTGCTTGCAGACCTTCACCTCATCCTGGGCCAGGTCTACGCCGATGCCCTCGCCGCCGTTCTCCACGCAGGCCGTGAAGGTGCTGCCGTCCAGGCGCTGCAACACAAGCTCCGTCGCGTCCTCCCGGGTGATGAGGTACTGGTAGTTCAGCTGGTCCAGCACCGCCTCGCCGTGGATCTTCAGCAGCGTGTCGCCGGGGCGGATCCCCGCCTCCTCGGCCAAGCTGCCGGGTTCCACTGCTATCACTTGCACTCCGACCTGTGCCAAATGCCGCTCCTGCTCCGGATTCCCTGCAGGAATCCGGAGGTAGATTGTCTCATTGAGCGGGAAGAATGGCCTTTCCTATCTCCGGCCCGCCAGGGCTGGAGCCCTTACAGGCCTGATTACTAAGCCGGAGCTTTCGTCTGCTTGCGCGCCTCGACCACCTTGTCGGCATCGCGGCCGATGAGTTCCTGCAGGTGGTGGAAGGCCCAGGTGAAGGAGCCGACGCCCCGGGTGAGGCTGCGGAGCTCGATCACCTCATCGCCCATCTCGGCCTGGGGGATGTAGGCCGATAGCACATTCCAGCCGATCCAACCGGACCGGGCGTCGAAGCCAAGCACCTGGCCACCTCGGCGGCCCGTGACCAGCCGCTGGGCCTTGGGGGTGAACTCGCTGGGCACGCAGATGTGGACTTCGCAGATGTGAACTTCGCAAGATGGGTTCCAGCAGCGCGGGATTGCAAACCGGCGCGGCCTCATTCATGCCGATGCGGGCGGCGGTCTTGAAGGAATTCACCCTGGCCCCAGAGGTTGCGCTCCTGGGTCTACTAGAGGTTTGGTCGTCCAGAACGAATGGCTTACTGGCCATGGGTGGCAGAGAGAGCTGCCTTTTCAAGATCGTCCTTCATTTTCGCTGGCACGGGAAACCCGAGTTCGGCGGCTTTGGCCAAATGACGCTTGGCATTCTCGAACTGACTCTTTTTCCAATAGGCTACGGCAAGGTTGTTGTGCACCTGCGCAAACAGTGAACTAAGCCTTGCGCAAGTCTCCCAATTGATGATGGCTTCATCCAGATGGTTCATCCGGAAGTGGGCATTCCCAATATGGAAGAAGATTTCTCCTGGGGCTTCCTGAGCCGTTTCCTTGCTGGGCATCTGAACGAGGCTAAGATTTCGGCGGGTTTGTTCCATTTCTCTAATCTTGGCAAGTGCGCTGAGGCTCCCGTGCGGGTCTCCCATCGCATTGATGGAGTTATTGATTCGGCTTATTTGGCCTTGAATTTTGACATATGTGCTGAGCCTTACTTCATAGATGTCAAGGCCCAACTCGGCATAGCTAGTCCTAGCATTTTCATAAGAGAGAAGTGCTTCCGCGAATTCTCCCGACTTCATGCGAAGGTGTCCAATTCCTATCAGAGCATCTGGAAAGTTTGGCACGAGTGTCAGGACCTTGTTGAAATGCTCCAGTGCGCCCTTGCCATCCCCCTTACTCAACAAATCGTTTCCGGTGTCCGTGTGGACCACGGCTCGTTTCAGATTTTCCCCGGGTATTTCGGCCCTCCCACGAACACCAATTCCTCCAAAAAGCAGAGCTAAAACAAGAAACAGACAGCCGCGCCGCATATTGGATCCTCCAAAAAAGACAGCGGAAAAGAGATGTGCGCAAGGTGAGTCAATTTGAAAACAGAATTTTATGGATTTAGAGGAAAATTGATGCACCTATACATACACTCAATCTGACGAATATCAACCCATCAAAAACCCTGACCTAATCACCCGGTTTCATAAGGTCAAGGCCCTCAAGCGCATGACCTACGCCTTCCGTCGACGACGTCTACGACTTCTTCCTAAAGATCAAGGCCGCCTTCCCTGGTGAAGCGCGATGAACAAAAAGTGCGATTACGTCCTCGCGCCGCGTGGTGGAAATCACTTCTTGCGCATCACAAAAAAATGCCCCGGCCATCCTGGGCATTTTTCGACTCCGGCCTGCGAAGGCCGGAGTATGACACTCCCTGCTCCTAGGCCGGCGCCTTGGTCTGCTTCCTGGCCTCGACCACCTTGTCGGCATCCCGCCCGATGAGTTCCTGAAGGTGATGGAAGGCCCAGGTGAAGGAGCCGACGCCCATGGTGAGGCTGCGGAGCTCGATCACGACGTCGCTCATCTCCGCCTGGGGGATGTAGGCGGACACCACATCCCACCCGTTCCAGCCGGGCCGGACGTCGAAGCCCAGCACCTGGCCGCCGCGGCGGCCCGTGACCAGGCGCTGGGCCTTGGGGGTGAACTCGCTGGGCACCGCGATGTGCACTTCGCAGATGGGTTCCAGCAGCACCGGATGGCAGACCGGCGCGGCCTCATTCATGCCGATGCGGGCGGCGGTCTTGAAGGCCATGTCGGAACTATCCACGGTGTGGTAGCTGCCGTCCACCAGGGCCACGTAGATGTCCACGACGGGGAAGCCCAGGGGGCCGCGCTTCATCCAGTCCACCACGCCATGTTCGACGGCGCCGAAGAAGTTCTTGGGCACCACGCCACCCACGATCTTCTCCTCGAACTCGAAGCCCTCGCCGCGCTGCCTCGGCTTGACCTCCAGCCACACATCGCCGAACTGGCCGTGGCCGCCGGTCTGGTGCTTGTGGCGGCCGTGGACCTTCGCTGCCTTGGTGAAGGTCTCGCGGTAGGGAACCATGGGCGGATGGTGCAGCACATCCAGGCCGAAGCGGCTCTTGAGACGGTCGAGGGCGCACTTCAGGTGCACCTCGCCCTGGCCCCAGAGGATGCGTTCCTGGGTCTCGGCGTTCTGCTCGATCTTCAGAGAGGCGTCTTCCTCGCAAAGCCGCTGGAGGGCCAGCGACAGCTTCACGTCGTCGCCGCTCTTGGTGGTGTGCAGGCTGAGGGCCAGCATGGGCTGCATGGGGGCTGGCCAGGCCAGTTCGACCTTGGCCGAGGGGGTCAGGCCCTCGCTGGTATGCACCTCGTCCATGCGGCCCAGGGCGACCACCTCGCCGAGGGTGGCCTTCTGCTGCTTGATCTGCTGGGCGCCGAAGAGCTTGTTGATGCCGCTGACGCGGTTGCCTGCCAGGGAACTGCCATCCACCACCTCGCCGCGCCAGACGCGGGAGATGCTCAGCTTGCCCACATGCTGGGCATGGACGGTCTTGAAGACCTGGACCAGGGTGTCCTTGCCCTCGGGGATGCCCAGCCGCTTGGCCGTGTCCTCCACCCGGGGGGCTTCGTCGCACAGGGCCTGGAAGAGCCGGCGCACCCCGGCATCCTTGTCGGCGGAGCCGAAGTAGACCGGTACCAGCAGGTCATCGCGCACATCTTTGGCCAGGTCCTCGGAAATTTCCTCCAGGGGGGGCGTCATGTCGCTGAGCAGTTCCTCCATGAGGTGGTCATCGAAGTCGGCCAGCTTCTCCAGCAGGAGTTGGCGGGCCTCCTGTTCCTCGGGCACCACGGATTCGGGCAATTGCACCAGATCCGCGTCCTTGCCGGCTTCGTACTTGTAGGCGTGCTCGCTGATGAGGTCCACATAGCCGGTGATCTGATCGCCGTCGCGGATGGGGATCTCCACCAGCACCAGGGGTCGCTCGGATACCCCCTGGAGGGCGTTGAGCACGTCCTTGAGCTTCCCGGCGCTGCCCGGGGCTTCCATCTTGTTGACGAAGACCACGTGGGGCACCTGGTGGTCATCGAGGAACTTCAAGGTGGGAGCCACCATGAGGGCACGGCCCGGATCCGGATCGCAGACCACCACGGCGATATCCGCCGCCATGAGGATGTGGGCGGCCTCCTGGCTGAACTCGACGGAGCCGGGGCAGTCGATGAGAGTCCAGGCCTCGCCCTGGTAGGTGCAGGCCGCAAGGCTGGCCTCCACGCTCATTTGGCGGGCCTTGGCCTCCAGGGAGGCATCGCCGACGGTGTTCCCCTCCTTGATGGAGCCCTTGCGGGGCAGGGCGCCTGCCACGAAGAGAAGACTCTCCATCAAGGAGGTCTTTCCGGAGAGGTAGGGACCCACGATGGCCGCTACGCGTGGAGTTGACTGGGAATTGCCGCTCACAGTGCCCCCTGATTGGATGTGTGGGATGTCGTCCGCCCCAAGTGTTCCGATCCTGTTACACCCTGGCAACACCAAAAAAAAGCCGCCTGGGAAAAGGCGGCTTAAGTCACAAAATGGTGGAGGTTCCAACACTGGCGGAGATTGGGCTCGGAACCTGCGGTTCCGAGTCAGGAAAAGGATTCAGTTGCGAAGAGGCTTGCCTGATTTCAGGATCGACTCCATGCGGGCCTGGGTCTTCTCGTAGCTGCAGAGCCGGGCGAAGGCCTGGCGCTCCAGTTCGAGGATCCGCTCTTCCGTGACTTCCTGGACCAGGCTCACATCCCCGCCGCAGAGGATGTTGGCCAGTTCGCCCATGATGATGGCGTCGTGCTCACTGGCCAGGCCCTGGAGCTGGAAGTCTTTGACGGCCAGCTTGAGGGCTTCGCTGCCCCCAAGGCCCGGCAGTCGCAACGTGCGCTCCTGGATGGGCTGGAAGTTCGCGGCCATCTTCAGCACCTCCTGCTTGGCCTCATGCAGCAGGAAGGCCTTGTTCATCACCCGGCGGTCCGTGCGGCGCAGGTAGCCGTTGCGCTGGGCCTCGTCGAAGCTGGTGTGGACCGTGGCCGTGCCTATACCCAGGAAGCAGGCCTTCACCTTGGGCATGGGGCCCAGCTCGCCCTTGGCGGCCATGGCGTCCTCCATGCGGAGGAGCATCTGGAGGCAGCCGCCACCTGCCGGAATGACGCCCACGCCCACCTCCACGAGGCCGATGTAGAGCTCGGCGTGGCCCACGACCCGCTGGCAGGCCATGGTCACTTCGCAGCCGCCGCCCAGGGCCAGGTTGAAGGGCGCCGCCACCGTGGGGAAGGGCGCGTAGGTGAGCATGCGGCCGGCGTACTGAAGGCGCCGGGCCACTTCCTCGATGAGATCGAACTGCTTGTCCTTCGCGGCGTTCAGCACCATCACCAGGTTGGCGCCAGCGCTGAAGTGCTGGCCCTGGTTGCCCACCACCAGGCCCTTGAAGCGGCCTGGGACATGTTTCTGGATGGTGTCTTCCATCAGGCCGATGATGCCATCGTCCAGGGCATTCATCTTGGAACGGAAGCTGAGGCAGGCGACGTCGTCACCCAGGTCGATGAGCTGGCAGCTGCCGTTCTCAGCCACCACCTTGCCCTTGCCCTCCTCGCGTTTGAGGATGGTCACGCGACGATCCTCGAGGATGGGATCGAAGGCGAGGGTCTTGGGGTTCAGCTGGGCCACCTGCACGCCGTGTTCCCAGCGGTAGAAGCTGGTGATGCCCTTGGCGAACATCTGCTCCACCAGCGGCGCGATGGGTCGCTCCTCGAAGGTCATGCGGGCCACGACCCGCTCGACGCCGAGGGTGTCCCAGAGCTCGAAGGGCCCCAGCTCGAAGGCGAAGCCGTTCCGAATGGCGCGGTCCACGTTCAGGGGCCCGTCGGTGACCTCGCCCAGCCGGTTCACGGCGTAGGTCAGGTTCGGCGCGATGCAGCGCCAGGCCAGGCGCCCGGCCTCGGTGTCGCTGGTGAGCAGCGTCTTCACCTTCTCCGCCGGGTCGTCGATGCCCTTCAGTTCCTTCAGGAGCGGCCAGTCCTTCTTCACCTGGGGGATGTACTCCCGGGTGGCGGGATCGATGGCCAGGAAGGTCTTCTTGCCCTTGGCGTCCTTGGGGCCCTTCTTGAAGAAGCCCTGCTTCACCTTGTTGCCGAAGAGCTTCTGGTCGAGCATCCACTGGAGGAATTCGGGAAACTTGAAGGTGTCGCGCACCTCGTCGTTGGGGCAGAGGTCGTAGACATTCTTGGCCGTGGCCGCCAGGATGTCCACGCCCGCCAGGTCCGCCGTGCGGAAGGCCGCGCTCTTGGCCCGGGCGGCAGCGTCGCCCAGCACCGTGTCCAGCACCTCGAAGGGGATCTTTTCCTCGAGGGCCAGATGCAGGGTGGCCATGATGCCGTGGATACCGATGCGGTTGCCAATGAAGGTGGGGGAATCGAAAGCGGGCACCACTTCCTTGCCGAGGCCTTCTTCCAGCCAGGTGCGGAAGGCCATGGCCTTAGCATCATCGACTTCGGGGCCCTTCACGAACTCCAGCAGGCGCAGGTAGCGCACCGGGTTGAAGAAGTGCGTGATGACGAAGTGCTGGCGGAAGGCATCCGCGCGCCCTTCGACCAGCAGCTTGAGGGGGATGCCCGACGTGTTCGAGCTGATCCAGGCGCCAGCCTTGAGCTTG
Source organism: Holophagaceae bacterium (assembly GCA_025363715.1). Lineage (GTDB taxonomy): Bacteria > Acidobacteriota > Holophagae > Holophagales > Holophagaceae > Geothrix. Next base: position 11,492 of record JANYLR010000106.1, read on the forward strand.
GGCTCCAGGCGGCCGTACAGCTCGCGCTTGATGGCCAGATCCTCCTTCACCACCTCCACCACCCAGTCGCAGTCCGACAGGCGGTCGAGATGATCCCGCAGGTTGCCGGCGCGGATCTTCTTGAGGAAGGATCCGTGCATGGCCAACGCTGGTTTCGACTTGGCGAGGGCCGCCAGGGCCCCCTCCGCCAGCTTGTCCGGCGCCGCTTCATCAATGACGATATCCAGCAGCTCCACCGAGCAGCCTGCCGACGCCACATGCGCCGCGATCCCCGAGCCCATCACACCCGAACCGAGCACACCGATTTTCTTGATACTCATGGGAAACCTCAAAAATGAAACCGCGAATTTCGCGAATGAACGCGAATGAAGCAGACATGGGCCCTCGCCGGAATGTTATTCGCGCCCATTCGCGTCATTCGCGGTTCCCTAGATCTTTTCGATAATCGACGCGATGCCCTGGCCGCCACCGATGCACATGGTGGCGATGCCGTACTTGCCGCCATCGGTCTCGAGGCGGTTGAGCAGGGTGGTGAGGATGCGGGCGCCGCTGGCGCCGAGGGGGTGGCCCACGGCGATGGCACCGCCCCAGGCGTTCACCTTGGCAGGGTCGTAGCCGCCTTCGCGGATGACCGCCAGGCTCTGGGCGGCAAAGGCCTCATTCAGCTCCATGGCATCGATCTGGTCCAGCTTCAGTCCGAAGCGGTCCAGCACCTTCTTCACGGCGGGCACGGGGCCAATGCCCATGCGGTCCGGCGCCACGCCGGCCACGGCGCCGCCGATGATGCGGGCCCGGGCCTTCAGGCCCAGGGACTTGGCCAGCCCCTCTTCCATCACCAGCAGGAAGGCCGCGCCGTCCGTGACGGGCGAGCTGTTGCCAGCGGTGACCATGCCATCCACCAGGAAGGCGGCCTTCAGCTCGCCCAGCTTCTCGATGCTGGTGTCGGCGCGGACGCACTCGTCCTGCTGCAGGGTGAAGAGCTTGCCATCCAGACCCTTGGTCTCGAAGCGCACGACCTCCTTTTCGAACTTCCCGGCCTTCCAGGCGGCGGTGGCCTTCTGGTGGCTGTTGAAGGCGAACTCGTCGCACTCGCGGCGGGTGAGCTTGTATTCCTTGGCCAGGTTCTCGGCCGTGATGCCCATGGAGCAGTAGGCCTCGGGATAGTTCGCCGTCAAGTAGGGATCCACGCTGACGTTGAAGCCCATCATGGGCACCTTGGACATGCTCTCCACGCCGCCCGCGAGGAAGAGGTCGCCCTGGTTGGTCATGATGGCCCGGGCGGCCATGAGCATGGTCTCCTGGCTGCTGCCACAGAAGCGGTTGATGGTGGCGGCCCCGGCGGTGATGGGCAGCCCCGCGCGGAAGCTGATCAGCCGGGCCATGTTCATGCCCTGCTCACCCTCGGGCATGGCGCAGCCCACCAGCACATCTTCCAGGCCCGACCAGTCCTTCAGCAGGGGCTTGAGGGCCTCGATCACCACCGCGCCCAGCTGTTCCGGACGGGTCGCGGCATAGGCGCCCTTGATACCCCGGCCGATGGGGGTGCGCTTGGCTTCGACGATGACTGCGGATCGCATGAGTCCTCCAAGGAGTTGGCTATGGCTGGGTTTCAGAGGAGCCTAGCATCCGCTGGGGCCCCCGGCTGCACCTACCCTAGGTCATGCACGCCTACCACGGGTCAGCAGGTCCTCATGGCCTCATCCCAAGCCTACGACCCGTCGCACATCGTCAAGAGACTCTCTGGCAGTTCTCAAGCTGTTATCGGTGTTCATCGGAGTTCATCGGTGGTTTCAAATTCTTTGAACTCCCGGACGACCCACCGAAAGGGAAATGGCGGCACACCTCTCCCATACCATTCCACTGCTCTCGTTCCGTCGAGAGCGAAGAAACCATGAAAACCCTTTGCCACCGATGAGCACCGATAAACACCGATGAAAAGCCGATAAGGACAGGAATCGTGAGATCTGCGGATCAAGGGCCTTCCCGGTGGTCCGGCACGTCTATCCTTTGGACGAGCCCTCGGTATTCCAGGCAAGATGGAGGCACATCCCGGGAACCCCATGGCCGCCGCTTCCGCCCACGCCCTCGAACCCCTCCTCGCCGAGTGCCGCAAGGTGATCGTGGGCCAGTCCGTGCTGCTGAACCGCCTGCTGGTGGCCCTGCTCTGCCGGGGCCACGTGCTGCTGGAGGGCCTGCCGGGCCTGGCGAAGACGCGTACCATCAAGACCCTGGCCTCGGCCAGCCATACCAGCTTCCGCCGCATCCAGTTCACGCCGGACCTGCTGCCCAGCGACGTGGTGGGCACCTTGATCTTCGATCCGAAGGCGCTCACCTTCACGCCCAAGCGCGGGCCCATCTTCGCGAACCTGCTGCTGGCGGACGAGATCAACCGCGCGCCCTCCAAGGTGCAGGCCGCCCTGCTGGAGGCCATGGAGGAACGCCAGGTCACCCTGGGTGAAGACAGCTTCCGGCTGCCGGATCCCTTCCTCGTGCTGGCCACGCAGAACCCCCTTGAGCAGGAGGGCACCTTCCCCCTGCCCGAAGCGCAGATGGACCGCTTCCTCTTCAAGCTCCGGGTGGACTACCCCAAGCAGGAAGAGGAAGTCGAGGTGCTGCGCCGGGCCCACCTGACCGGTGACCAGGTGCTCCCGGTCGTGGATGCGGCCATGCTGCTGGCCGCGGGCCGCGAAGCGGAGCAGGTGCGCCTGGACGAGGCCATTCGAACCTACATCGTGCGACTGGTGCAGGCCACCAGGCCCGGCCACGGGAAGGTCTGGAAGGGCAAGGAACTGCTCCGCTGCGGGGCCAGCCCCCGGGCCTCTCTGGCGCTGCAGTCATCATCACGGGCCCTGGCCTTCCTGCAGGGCCGCGACCACGTGCTGCCCCAGGACGTGGTGGACCTGGCACCGGACGTGCTGCGCCACCGCCTGCTCCTCACCTTCGAAAGCGAAGCCGATGGCGCCACCACGGACCAGGCCATCACCCAGCTGCTGCAGGCCGTGCCCCGGCCTTGACTTCAGGCCCACGACTCTCCACCCTGATCGCCAAGTCACCCAACCACCCGGAGGTAGCCAATGCCGCGCCCCAAGCTGCTCAAGATCCGCCTGATCTACGCCGTCGAAGGAAGTCAGGTCCCCTTGGAAATCGATATCGATCCTTGCAAGACGACCTCGCTCTTCTTCGATGAGCACGCCGCCGTGGAGATCCTGGGCGCATTTTACGACGACAAGGGCAAGACCATCACCCGGGACCAGGCCATCGCCCGCTTCGGCACCCGCGCCGAAGCCTGGTTCCCCAAGGGCAAGGACGAGCTACCCCTCAACAAGAAATTCCTGAAGGTGGCCTGGGGCATGGAATCGAAACGACCCCGCCGAAACAAGACCCAAGGGGATCCCAGGGCCGATGCGGACTCCTTGCCCATGCTGATCATGAAGGGCCCCGACTGCATGCCGAGCGGCCAGCCCTAATGCTCATCCCTTCCGCTGGAGGATTTTGAGCAGAAGACGGGTCTCCGGATTGCGGGGATCCAAGGCGAAGGCCCTACGTATTCGAGTCTTCGCCACCAGAACCTCACTTCGCGCTTCCGCCAGCTGCGCGCCACGCAGCCAGAGAGAAGCGTCTTGAGGAAAGCGGTTTACGCCTTCCAGGAACTGTGCCTCGCCTTCGGCCAGGGCCCCGTCGGCTGAAGCCGTACCCAACCCCATGACCCTGCCCTTCCACAGGGCGACCTCCACCAGATTGGAAGCAAGAACCGAGTGGTATGGTGCCAGCTGCTTCGCCTGGCGATATGCCTGGGCCGCCCGCTCCAGGTTCGCCAGGGCCCCGGGCTGGTGGTGGTCGAATTCCCACTGCCCGCGCATTAGTGTGGCGTTGGCCAAGCCGTATTCAGAGCGGAAGCTCGGTCCCAGTTTGAGTACCGTTTCGAAGCACTGCATGGATAGTTCTAGTGAGGGTCGGGGATCCAGACCATGGGTGCGCTCGTACTCTGCTCGTTCACCCCATAAGTAGCCCAGGGCCTCCCGCAGGGACTTCGCTTCCGGCTCACGCTCCAGGGCCCGGAGAACCACCTGCAGGGCGGATTCGAAGACTTCCCAGGGAGGCTCTCCCCGAAGGGTACCTGCGGATATGCGCCAGACTGAAACACGGGCGAGCTCATTTGCCAACGCTGAATGCCCTGGTCTCCGGACGAGGGCCTGCCTACCATGGGCCAGGGCCCGGTCCAGCCATGGGACCGGATCTCCCATGGCTGGGAACTTCATCGCATAGCACTCTGCCCGCATGGCAGCCTCAAGGGCTTCGACAGGGGGAAGAGCGGAATCCAGCAGGGGCGCCAGCAGGGCCAGGGCCCGCCGCAGGGGCTCGGCGCCCGGGCGACCTGCCACCTGGGCGTTGACGGCCTCGGCCGTGAGCAGAGACGCCTCCAGGATCGCCGCCCGTGGTCCTTCAGGTTCCAGGACTCGTAGGGCCGCCACCACGCCTTCCACCCCCGCGTGAAGGTCCTGACTCTGCCCAGGGTTCGACACGTACAGACCATAGCGCAACACACCGATCCGTCCTGCCATCTCTAGGGCCTGGATATCGCAGGGCGCGGCAGCCAGCGCGGCCTGGGCGCTCTGATGGGTCTCCGCCAGGATCCCGATGCGCTCCGGCCCGCTCTTCGGCAGCCCCCAGGACAGCAAAGCCTGGGCCTCCAGCAGCCGGGCCTCGTAGAACCAGGGCGACTGGTCATGGGCCAGCCTTGCCAGGGCAATCGCCTCTTCCCAGCGCCCGGCCACCCAGGCCGCCTGCCCTTCCAGGTAGGCGAGGGGAATCAGTGAGGCCGTGGCCCCTGCTCTCAGCAGGGGCTCGATGCGGGAGGTGGCAACCGCCTGCAGCCGGTTGATGGCTTCCTTCCGCGCATCATCCGGCCCGATGCGCCAGGCCTCGTCCTGGGCGCGCTGGTGCAGCTCCAGCAGGGCCCGGCCCAGGGCGGAGCGCAGCTCAGGTGTATCGAAGCCCAGGGCCCGCGCTCGTTCCAGGTGCGCCTGGGCCAGTTCCGGCTGACCCAGGGCCAACCTTGCCCGGCCAAGCGCGTACTGCCCCGGGGCCTCCGCGCTCGAGCCCTCGACCTGTACTTCGCCCTCCAGGCGAACCACCCGGTCTTCCAGATCCCGGAGCTCCGGGCCGAGGTCATGGGGCGGGGACAATTTGAGGTAGCGAGCCAGGGCCTCGATGCGCTCGGCGGCCTGGGCGAAGCGCTGGGCATGGGCGGCCTGGGCCCGGGCCCGCAGCCGCTCCCGCACCACGAACCCGCCCGAGATGGCCATGGACAGGAACACCGCAGTGGAGGCCAGGACCAGCACTTTGTGCTTCCGGGTCCAGTGGACCAGGCGCTCCAAGGGGGTGGCCGGGCGGGCCTGGATGGGCTCGCCATCCAGGAGGCGCTGGAGGTCCTCCCCCAAGGCCCGGGCCGTGGCGTAGCGGCGGCGGGGATCCTTCTGGAGGCAGGTGAGCACCACGGTCTCCAGATCCGCGGAAATCGTGGGCACCAGGTTCCGCAAGGGCTCGGGATCATCCTTGACGATGCGCGCCATGCACGCGAGCCCTTCGCCCGGGAAGGGCGGCCCCCCGCTGAGCAGGGTGTGGAGGGTGGCGCCCAGGGCATAGACATCCGAGCGGCGGTCCAGCAGGGCCGCGTTGCCCCGGACCTGCTCCGGGGACATGTAGGCCACGGTGCCCATGACCCGGCCCGTTTCGGTGTTCCCGCCCCCCTCGATGCCCCGGGCCAGGCCGAAATCCAGCACACAGGCCCGGGTGGAGCCATCCTCCAGGCGGTCGATCATGAGGTTGACGGGCTTCAGGTCCCGGTGCACCAGGCCCACCCGGTGGGCGGCGTGGACGCCCTCGCAGACCTCCACCATATGCCGGAGCAGGGCCTCCAGGGGCAGGTTGGGCGCGGCCCGCTGCAGGGTCTCGCCCCGGAGGAACTGCATGACGATGTAGGGCTGGCCCCGCCACTCGCCCACCTCGTAGACTCGGCACACATTGGGGTGATCCACCCGGGCCTGGAGCTGGGCCTCCTGGAGGAAGCGCTGGAGCAGCTCCGGATCGTCCCGCCGCAGGAGCTTCAGGGCCACCACTCGGCGCAGGCGGGGATCCGAGGCCCGGAAGATGCGCCCCATGCCCCCCTCGCCCAGCAGCTCCAGGGCTTCGAAGCGCGCCCAGTGGTGGAGGGTGCGGGCCCGGAACACCCCGCCCTGCCGGAACCCGGCCTGGGAGGGGGAGCTCTCCGGGACGGACCCGGGCGCCGATTCCGGGCCCAGGGCCGTGGGTTCGTCATCGCCGCCGGAAACCGGCCGGGCGGCAATCTCCACGGACCAGTGGTCCCCCTCGTCGGCCTCCCCATCCGCCAGATCCTGATCGAGCCTCAGGCGGTCGGCCTCGGATAGCCGTCCGCTGGCCACCAGGGCCTCCAGATCGGCGTCCCGAGCCTCGTCGGGCTCCAGCAGCCCACGGGCCACCGCCAGGGCGAGCGCCCGCTCACCAGCCGTCGCCATGCCAGTCGATCCCCACGGGTGTGACTCCTGTGTGACCTGTCCATGGTGAGGCCATCGCGTCCATTCGAGAAGGTACCCGGGTTGACCGGGGCGGGACCGGGGAGCATTCTGGCTTTGGCCCTGGCGCCGGAAAGGAGGTTCGATGGGACGACAAGCCGACCTTTCCGAACCTCCGTCGAGACGCGCCGCCCGCTGAGGCGGCACCTCCCCGCTCCCCCGATTCCGCACCCTGAACAGGATGTTGGCCCGCCCTCACGCGTCGCATCCGCTCCTCCGGACCGGCCATGATCCATCGCATTTTCGACACCATGTGGGGGCAGGCCAACGCCCTGTTCGCACCCCTGCGGCGGCGGCGGTGGGTCGACCTCCTGCTCGTGGCCGCAGCCTTCGGCATGCTTTATGGGCTCATCCTCCTGGGACGCCAGTGGACCGATATCCAGCGGCCCGTGCTGGTCATCGACCTCTCGCCCTGGGCCCTGCCCAAGTACACCTTCTTCTCCATGATGAGGGGACTGACGGCCTACCTGTTGTCGTTCTTTTTCACCCTGGTCTATGCCTACTGGGCAGCCAAGGACGCCCGCTCCGAGCGGCTGCTGGTGCCCCTGCTGGACATCCTCCAGAGCATCCCGGTGATGACCTTCATCGTGCCGTTGATGCTCGCGCTGGTGGCGGCCTTCCCTCACAGCAACGTGGGCATCGAACTCACGGCCATTGTCGCCATCTTCACCGGTCAGGCCTGGAACATGACCTTCAGCCTCTACCACTCCCTGAAGAGCGTACCGGCGGAGCTGCATGAGGCAGGTACGGTCTACCGCTTCAGCTGGTGGCAGCGGTTCAAGTGGGTAGAACTGCCCTTCGCCACCACTGGGCTGGCCTGGAACAGCATGATGAGCATGGCCGGCGGCTGGTTCTTCCTCATGCTGGTGGAAGCTTTCAAGCTCGGGGACAAGGATTTCCGGGTGCCCGGCCTAGGCTCGTACATGAGCATGGCCGTGGAGCGCGGGGACCTGCGTGCCCAGCTCTGGGCCGTAGCCGCCATGATCCTGATGATCGTCCTGCTGGACCAGGTGCTGTGGCGGCCCATCGTGGTGTGGGCCCAGCGCTTCCGCATCGAAGACACTGTCCAGAACGCCGACTCCCAGAGCTGGTTCCTCAACCTCGTGCGGGGATCCCGCCTCATCCGGCGCTTGGACCGCCGGCGGGCGAAGCGGCGGCGGAAACATCAGCACCAGCACACCGCGGCCAAGAAGGTCCGACTGGAGACGGGGCCCGACCGGGCGGCGGATCTAGCGCCATGGCTATCCATGGGGGCCCTGGCCGTCCTGTCAGGCTTCCTGATCCTGGGCGGCATCGGGATCTTCCACCTCCTGCACCAGATCCCTGCCGAGTCCTGGTGGACCCTGCTCAAGGCCGCCGGGCTCACGCTTTCGCGGGTCATGGCCTCCATCCTCATCGGCCTCTGCTGGACTCTGCCCGCGGGTCTGGCCATTGGTCTTTCGCAACGTTTGTCGCGCATATTCCAGCCCATCGTCCAGGTGGCGGCCTCCTTCCCCGCCCCCATGCTCTTTCCTGCGGTCGTCGCCGTCCTGGCCTCCCTCAAGATCGGCCTGGGCTGGGGCAGCATCGTCCTTATGCTGCTGGGCACCCAATGGTACATCCTCTTCAACGTGATCGCCGGGGCCAGCGCCATCCCCAGTGACCTACGGGAAGTGGGTACCGCCTTCGGCTTCAGCCGCTGGCAGCGCTTCCGCAACCTTTACCTTCCTGCGATCTTTCCCTACCTGGTCACCGGGTGCCTGACGGCAGCCGGCGGCGCCTGGAATGCCAGCATCGTGTCCGAGTACTACAACATCAGCGGCCCCACCCTCCAGACCTTCGGCCTCGGCGCCATCGTGAGCCAGGCGGGGGAGTCGAGAAATTTCCCGCTTTTGGCCGCCTCCACTCTGGTGCTGGCAGCTACCGTGGTCCTGTTCAATCGCCTGGTCTGGAAGCCGCTTTACAAGATCGCCGAAACCAACTATTCCCTGTCAAAGTGAGGCAGCCATGATGCACGCCGTCAACGCCGAACACGAAGTGATTTGCGAACTCAAAGGCATCCAGAAGTCCTTCATTCGAGAGACCGGCCACCCCTTGCGAGTGCTGGAGGACATCAACCTCGACATTCGTGCCAATGAGGTGGTCTGCCTCATCGGGCCATCGGGCTGTGGGAAATCCACCATTCTTAGGATCTTCGCCGGGCTGATCCAGCCCACCAAGGGCAAGACCTTTTACCATGGCGCGAAGATGGAAGGGCTCAATCCCGGCGTGGCCATCGTCTTTCAGAACTTCGCCCTCTATCCATGGATGACGGTGGAAGCCAACGTGAAGACCGTGCTCCAAGCCCAGGGGCTGGACGACGAGACCATCAAATCCAAGGCCCACCGGGCAATCAGCCTGGTGGGTCTCGAAGGTTTCGAGGAAGCCTATCCGCGCGAGCTTTCCGGCGGCATGAAACAGCGCGTGGGCATGGCCAGGGCCCTCAGTGTCGATCCGGAAATCCTCTTCATGGACGAACCCTTCAGCCATGTGGACGCCCTCACGGCGGAAGGCCTCCGGGCTGAAATCTTGGACATTTGGGACGATGCCGAGCGCAATCCCTCCTCGATCCTCATGGTGAGCCACGACATCAAGGAAGTGGTCTACATGGCTGACCGCATCGTGGTGCTGTCGGCCAATCCCGGCCGCTTGCGCACCATCGTCGAGAACCCCCTCCCCCGGCCCCGGGACATGCGCAGCCCCGAGTTCCTCCGCCTGGTGGACCAGCTCCACGACATCATCACCAGCACGGAGCTCCCGGACATCGAGGTGAGTGCACCGACCATAAACCTCATGCCGGATCTGATCGAACCCCTACCCCCGGCGCCTTCCTCAGACATCCTGGGTCTGCTGGAGTACCTGGAGACCCAGGGCGGAACTGCGGATCTCTTCCAGGTGGCCGCCGCCACCCACGTCACCTTTGAGAAGATCCTCTCCTCAGTGAAGGGCGCGGAAATGCTTGATTTCGTGGACACGCCCAAGCGGCAGGTGGTCCTCACTGCCCTGGGCCAGAGGTTCATCCGGGCCAACATGGATGACCGCAAGGACATCTGGAAGGCTCAGTTGCTGGAACTCCGCCTCTTCCGGATGGTGATGGAGCTGGTGGAACTGCATCACGGCGAACTGAAAGAAAGTGAACTCCGCTCCGAACTTCAGCAGCGCCTCCCCATGGAAAACCCGGATCAGACCTTCGACACCTTGGTCACGTGGGGCCGCTTCGGCGAGCTCTTCGCTTACCGCGAGGACCGGGAGATGATCACGCCCGAGTAGACGGTAGAAGTTCTCAGTGGTGGAACGCCTTGATGAACCTGAAGAGCAGCAGCAGCATCAGGAACACCAGGTAGAAGCGCAGGAAATAAAGCGCGAAGCGGGTGCTGCGGGTGAGTTTGACCCTCGGCATGTCTGTCTCCTAGGCCTTGGGCCTGGGGGCAGTGCCCCGCATGATGTCGTTGTACCGGATGACGCCGAGGATCCGGTCCTCCAGATCGACGACGGGAACCATCCGGAAGTGGTACTTCCCGAAGAGGGCCTCGAGATCCTCGCGGATGTCATCCGCCTCGGCAGCCACCGCCGGCGAGTCCATGATGTCCTCCATCCGGGCGCTCTCCTCGGAGACCAGCAGGAACCGCGCATCCACGGCCCCGTGCAGCCTCCCATCCCCACCTTCGACGTACAGGTACGAGATGCCGTTGTAGGCCAGCCCCGACAAGCGGATCTTCTCCCGGGCCTGGGTGACCGTGAGGTCCGGCGGCACGGTCAGGTACTCCGATGACATGAAATCACGGGCCGTGGCCTCGCGCTCGGACAGCAGGGCTCTCACGCGCTTCTGCCGTTCCTCGGGGAGCAGGGCCAGCATCTCCTCGGCATCCTCGTGCGGGAGAACACCCAGCAGATCCACCAGCTGGGGTGTAGACAGGCGGGCGAGGATGTTCTGGGCCCGCTCCTGGCGGAGGCTGGCGATGATCTGACGCTGGGCGCGCGGCTCGGCTTCCGTGAGGGTCTCGGCAGCCTTGTCGGTCTCCAGCGCCGAGAAGAGGGCCTCCTGCTCCTGGCCGGTCAGTTCCTCGAGGGCATCGGCCAAGTCCTCCTTTGGCAGGTCGTGCAGTTGTTCCTTGGTGACAGAAAGCTGCAACCGGTCCGAGGCAATGGCATCTTCGAGAGAGAGCGGCTGCACAAACTTCCAGGGGATCAGATCCTCGCGGATCAGGTTGGTGAGCCTCAGCAGGCCCCACTTGCGGAGAAAGCCATTGAAGGAGGCATCCACCGCGGCGAGATAGTAGCCGCCGTCGTCCGTGCGGAGCAGCACGTCGTTGACCACCTCCGTCTTGCGATCGTCGATGTCGATGATGGTGCGGCCCATCAGGTGCTTGTCGGCCAGAATCCAGCCAGCCTGGTCCTGGAAGGGTGGATACTGATCGCCCGTCTGCGGAGCCTTCACGATCGGGCCCTTTTCGGACAGGTTCACGACCTTGTCCCAGGGCACGAACTCGTTGGGGACCCCCCAGCCGTGGTCGATGAAAATGCCAACGGCGCGGGGGAAAGGCTCGGCGAGCGCGAACACGATGTCGGAGGCGGGTCCGAGCTTGCGCCTGCTCCCCTCAATTCGCACGGGCTTCCGGAATATCCGCGAGAAGTAGAGACCCTGTGGCCCCTGGGTTGGAATCTGGGAGGTGTGGATCTGGTTCATGCGGCCCTCCGGAACAAGCCCTCAAGGAAGCCCGGGAAGAGCGTCGAGACTGCAAAGAGGGTGGACATGAAGGTGACGAAGACGACGATGGACCAGTTGGCTATGTTCTCCCAGCGCGTGTTCACATACTTGCCCATGAATTGCTCGTCGTTGAGGATGAGGATGAGGAAGACCAGCGCCGTGGGCAGCAGGGTCACGGCCACCACTTGCACGAACATGGTGATGATCTGCTGCGTGGCATCGGAGGAGATCATCGCCACGAAGCCCGAGGAGACCAGCATCCCCAGGTAGACCACGTAGAACCAGGGCGCGTCCTTCACGCTCTTGTTGAGGCTGTGGGCCCAGCCGAAAACTTCGCCCACCGCCCAACTGGACGACAGGGAGATGCAGAGCGCCCCCAGGAAGCCCGCGTCAAAAAGACCGATGGCAAACAGCTTCCGGGCCGTCTCGCCGTGGGGAATCAGGGGTGTGAGAGCGGCTGCAGCCTCGTTCACCTTCTCCATGACGATGGGCGGACTGTGGTGATGGAGCGCGGCGGCGGTGGTGATGATGATGAAAGCCGCCACGATGCAGGTCAGCAATGACCCCACGAAGGTCTCCATCTTCCCGAACTTGATGTCATGGATGTCCAGGCCCTTGTCAACTACGGCACTCTGCTGGAAGAAGATCATCCAGGGCGCGATGGTGGTGCCGATGTTCGCTAGCAGCACGAAGATGATCTCCCCCGAGAGTCCTCCTCCCCCCAGGTTGGGCACCAGGAGGCCCTTGCCCACCAGACCCCAGGAGGGCGCCGTGGGGGCCTTCATGGCCCAGAAGGCTGCCGGAATGTAAACCAGGTTGAAGGCGCAGAAGAAGAGGGTCAGCTTCTCGAAGGTCCAGTACTTCCCCGTGAGCACGACGAGGAAGAGGATGAGCGTCACCCCCAGGAAGGTCCAGATGGGCGGGATGCCGAACATCTGCCCGGCGATGATCATTCCGATGTATTCCGTGATGAGCGTGAGCCAGTTCACGATGGCCAGATCCGCCAGGGAGAACCAGCCCCAAAAGGAGCCGAAGCCTTCAAAAATAGCCTCGGCGTGGCCGCGCTTGGTGACCGCCCCCAGTCGGACTGTCATCTCCTGCACGTAGTAGGCCATGGGCACGAGAATGATGAAGATCCAGAGCAGGTTGAAGCCATACTTCGACCCGGTGTAGGCGTAGGTGGCGATGCCGCCGGCATCGTTGTCCGCGATCATGACGATGATGCCGGGCCCCAGCACGGCGAAGAAAATCATCAGCTGGCGCCGGAAGCGCTCCAGCTGATGGATGGATTTGCTGACCAGGTACACGGGAACCTCGGACGGGATGTGCAGCGGGGTGGAGATCAGAGCCGAGCTCGGGAAATGGGGATCAGTGGCCCGTTCCGGGCCACGACGGAGGGTCGTTCGGGGCGGTCCGCTTGCCCATCGCTGCCTCCTTCATCAAGGTCCGTCCCCAGCATGCCCGGGACCCGGAGCTGGGTTCAATGCGTTAAGGGATAATTAGATCGAGTTTCAGAACTGGGCATGGAGCCGGAGGGCATAGAGCTGCACGGGCCCGCGGTCACGGTTGTAGGCCGGATTCCAGCAGCGCTGAGTATCCAGGCTGGCTGTGACGACCTTCCCGGCTGCCAGCGCGTAGGTGGCCTCGACGATGCGTTCCTGGGCATAGCTCAGGCGGCCGTCCCCGAGAAGAAAGCCCAGGCCCCCTGCGGCCAGGTAATCGATGTGATCGGGGGCGAGGCCATTCTGGATGCAGGCGAGACCAAACCGATCATTGGGGCGTCCCCAGGCCGTACCCTTGAGGGAGACCCCGGCCGTGAGGCTCCGGTCCACTTCGGTGAAGGCCCAGGTTTCGGTCCTGCCATCGCTCCAGCTCCAGCGGGCGAAGGC
>JANYLR010000111.1 GCA_025363715.1 Holophagaceae bacterium
CAGCGCACGCACACCAACGCCCGCACCCGCAAGGGCAAGCGACGCACCGTAGCCGGCAAGAAGAAGTAAGGCGAGGAGCACATGGCCAAGACTCAGACCCGGACCGCCGGTAAAAAGGTGGTCAAGAAGAAAGAAAAGAAGAACGTTCCCCATGGCGTGGCCCACGTCCAGGCGTCCTTCAACAACACCATCATCTCCATCTCCGATCCGATGGGGAACATGCTTTGCTGGGCTTCCAGCGGCAACCAGAGCTTCCGCGGCACCCGCAAGGGCACGCCCTTCGCAGCCCAGGTGGCCGCAGGTGTGGCCGCCGAGGCCGCCAAGGAACAGGGTGTTCGTTCGGTGGACGTGCGCGTCAAGGGCCCCGGGGCCGGTCGTGAGAGCGCCATCCGCGCCCTCAATGCCGCCGGCATCCAGGTGACCAGCATCCGCGACGTCACGCCCATCCCCCACAACGGCTGCCGGCCGCCCAAGCGGCGCCGGGTTTAAGAGAGGAGGAGAGACATGGCACGTTATACCGACGCCGTTTGCCGCCTCTGCCGACGCGAGGGCATGAAGCTTTATTTGAAGGGCGAGCGCTGCTTCAAGGAGAAGTGCTCGTTCGAGACCCGCAAGGGCAAGATCCCCGGCCAGCATGGCGCGGGCAAGATCAAGAAGCCCACCGGATACGCCCTGCAGCTTCGCGAGAAGCAGAAGGTGAAGCGCATCTACGGTGTGCTGGAGAAGCAGTTCCGCCACTACTTCGAGAAGGCCGACGCCAAGAAGGGCGTCACCGGCCACAACCTGCTCGGGTTCCTCGAGTGCCGCCTGGACAACGTGGTCTACCGCCTGGGCTTCGCAGCCAGCCGCTCCGCCGCGCGCCAGATGGTCATGCACGGACACGTGCTGGTGGCTGGCAAGCGGGTGGACATCCCCTCCTTCCAGGTCAAGCCTGGCCAGGCAGTGGAACTGGGCACGCGCGCCCGCGAGAACGACGGGGTCAAGTCCTCGGTCGAAACCTCCGCTGGCCGTGGCATTCCCAAGTGGCTCACCCTGGACGCCGCCGCCTTCAAGGGACAGGTGCTAGCCGCACCCACCCGTGAAGACATCACCCTTGACATCAACGAGCAGCTGATCGTTGAGCTGTATTCCAAGTAAGGGGGACGGATGCTGAATCTCAGCGATTTCCAGAGGCCGCGATTTGCCGAGGTGACTCCCGGGTCCCTCACGGATTCCTACGGGGAGTTCGTGGCCTACCCCTTCGAGCGTGGCTTTGCCACGACCGTCGGGCATAGCGTCCGCCGGGTGCTGCTCAGCAGCATCCAGGGCGCCGCCGTCACCAACGTCCGCATCAAGGGCGTCATGCACGAGTTCACGACCCTTCCCGGCGTCTGGGAGGACATCACCCATGTCCTGCTGAACCTCAAGGAAGTGCCCTTCAAGCTGCACAGCAGCGAGCCCCAGACGGTGACCATCTCCGCCAAGGGCGAGGGCACCGTGACTTCAGCCGCCATCCGCTGCAACCAGAACGTGGAGGTCGTGGATCCCAACATCCACATCGCCACCCTGGGCGAGGAAGGCGAACTGGAGATCGAGCTGGTGGTCCGTCTGGGCCGCGGTTTCGTCACCGCCGACCGCAACCACGACGAAAGCCTGGGCCTGGGGTTCATCCCCATGGATGCCAACCACAGCCCCATCATCCGGGTGAACTACATCGTCGAACCCGCCCGCGTGGGCCAGAGCACGGACTACGAAAAGCTCACGCTCCAGGTGTGGACCAATGGCGCCGTCAACCCCAAGGAAGCCGTTTCCGACGCGGCCCTCATCCTGCGCGACCACTTCCTCGTGTTCGCCCGCCAGGACGAGGACTTCACCGAGATGGAAATGGGCGCCGCCACCCTCGGCAGCGAGGCCGCCAACACCTGGCTGGGCAAGTCCGTCGAGGAGCTCGAGCTCTCCGTCCGCGCCAATAACTGCCTTCGTAACGCGAACATCACCACCATCGGCGAGCTGGTCCAGCGCACCGAGGCTGAGTTGATGAAAACCAAGAATTTCGGCAAGAAGTCGCTCCAGGAGATCAAGGACGAGCTCGCTCGTATCGGCCTCTCCCTCGGAATGCGGCTCGAGCAGGAAGTGTAAGGAGCCCCCATGCGTCACAACGTTTCCGGCAAGCGCCTGGGCCGAACCACTAACCAGCGCAAGGCCCTCATGAAGAACCTCGCGACCGCCCTCATCGAGAGCGAGCGCATCGAGACCACCCTGGTGAAGGCGAAGGAACTCCGCACGTATGTAGAGCCCTTCATTACCCTCGCCAAGGAAGACACTGTGGCCAACCGCCGCTTGGCGATGGCCCGCCTCGGGAGCAAGAACGCCGTCCAGAAGCTCTTCGGCGCCGACTTCCGCAAGCGCTTCGAAAGCCGCCCCGGTGGCTACACCCGCATCCTCAAAGTGGGCCATCGCCTCGGCGACGCGGCCGACATGGCCCTGATCGAGTTTGTGGACTACACCCTCCCCGAACCGAAGACCGAGGACGCCGGGTAGACCATCACGACCCCCGCGAAAACGCCCCGGCTTGCCGGGGCGTTTTCGCGGTCACCCGACGGTCCAGGAACCGCTGTCCTCGTCGGCGGCCGCCTGTACAAGATCGGCCTTCCGCAACCTGCGCGACCGAGCTACGGTGACGGTGCAGGGCGCCTGGGCGGCCACCTGGCTGGAGACGCTGCCCAACAGGGAACGACGCAGGGAACTGGCCCGGGCCCCCATCACCAGGTGGTCCACGTGATTGGCGTTCGCATACTGGAGGATGGCCGTGGCCGGGTCGGGCGATTCCAGCACGTGGAAACTGATGCGGCCTTCCTCCAGATCCAGGGGGATGGCCCAGTTCCGGAGCTCGACCAGGCGTTGGTGGTGGATGTTCCGGCCCTGGGTATCGAGAGTCTGGTCGAGGGTGATCCGGCCAAGTTTGAGGACGTTGAGGCAGGCCACCCGGGCCCCGGGCAGGGTGGTGAGCATCCGCGCGACCATGGTGCGGAGCGTGTCTGCGATGGGGGCGGCCTCTGCGGAAAGGTCAACCGCCACTGCCAGGATGGGGGCATCGCCATCATGGCGGAGGGGTGTCTTGGCTTTGGGGAGGGCGAGCTGGTGATCCGCGAAGCGGCGCCGGACCACCGTGGTGAAGGGGTCCTGCTTCAGCTTCAGGGCCCGGGCCGTCAGCTTCACCTGGTCGGGGTGCTGCAGGGCCATGGCCAGATGACCCGCCGTCGGGTAGCGCCAGGCCGGGTGCACCTCCAGGCAGCGAAGGATGATCTCCTGCAGCCAGGGTGGGCAGTCCGGCCGTAGCCGACGGGGCGGCACAGGATCCCGCCAAAGTCGGCGCTTCAGCCCGGAGAGTCGCTGGGGGTCGCCGAAGGGCCGGATTCCGGTCAGGAAGAAATACAGGAGAACGCCCAAGGCGAACTGATCGCTACGCGGATCCCTGCGATGGCCCAGGACCTGCTCGGGGGCCATGTAGGGTGCCGTGCCATAGGGCAACCGGAACTCCTCTCCCATCAGATCCGGCAATTCGTCGTGATGAGAGAGGCCGAAATCGACAAGCACCATCTCTCCCGTGGGCCGCGTCAGGAGGTTGGAAGGCTTCACGTCCAGGTGGACCACGTGCTGGCGGTGGAGGTCATCCAGGGCCGTGGCGATGCGGTGGCCCAGTGCTGCCACGGCCTCGATGGGAAGGGGCAGCTGCTGCAGCATGGGCAGGAGGGAGGCGCCGGGAATCCGTTCCATCACCAGGTAGGGCTGGACCTCGAACTCGCCTTGGGCAATGTAGCGAGGGACATGGGTCCCAGAGAGACGCGGAAGGATCATCGCCTCCATTTCGAAACCGACGATGGCCGCGGGATCCACGCCTTCCGACATTACCGGAACTTTCATCAGGAGCGGGAGGTCGTACTCAGGGTGCGAGACGGACCAGATGGAGGCCATGCCGCCCCGGTGAATCCTTTCACCCAGCAGAAAGCCGTCCAGGGTGGCACCTGTCTCAAGCCGTGGAGGGGCCATGCTCACTGTCCCTTCAGAAGTCGCGTGGCGAGCGAGGGGGGCAGCCCCGCCAGGAGGATGGCGTTGGCCGTGGCTTCCACGTCGTAGGGCACGCGGAAGTGGGTGAGCTCGGAGCGCTCGGTGTCCAGGATGGCGTAGGCGGCTGCCGGATCGCCGTCGCGCGACTGTCCCACGGCGCCGACCACGGTCAACCAGCGGCGGTGCCGCGGCAGGGGAATGGGCACCTTGGGAACGGGTTGGAAGGACACCAGCTGG
The DNA here is from genome assembly GCA_025363715.1 of Holophagaceae bacterium. Classification (GTDB taxonomy): domain Bacteria; phylum Acidobacteriota; class Holophagae; order Holophagales; family Holophagaceae; genus Geothrix. The sequence goes on from JANYLR010000111.1 coordinate 4,285, forward strand.
CCGGTGGCCGTGATGCCGTGGAGGGCCATCAGGTGGGTGTGCCCGCAGAAGATCATCTGGGCCCGGCTGGCCTCGAGGGCCCGCTTGGCGGCGGCGGCGTCGTTCACATAGATCCAGGGTGGGTAGGTCTGGGGGCTGGCATGAACGTAGAGCCGCGGACCGTCCTCGAAACGGAGGGGCAGGCTGCCCAGGAATTCCCGCGCTTCGGCGTCCAGCTGTCCGCGCGTCCAGGCCATCGCGCGTTCGGCATCAGAGGTCATGGTTTCGCGGACTTCGGCCACCGCATGATCGTGGTTGCCGGCCACGGCCAGCGCACCTTGGGCGGTTTCGGCCATGATCCGGTCGACCACTTCATGCGGATCTGGACCATACCCCACGTAGTCGCCCAGGAAGGCGAACCGGCTCGCGCCGAGGGATCGCGCGTGCTCCAGGCAGGCCTCCAACGCACGCCGGTTGGCGTGGATATCGGCGAAAAGGGCGATGTGCATGGAGGTCCTGCCAGCAGGGTGGTCCTGATCATGATAGAGGTTCGGTGGGGACCGGTTCGTCGCGTTCTCCCGTCCCTTCCGGCCAAGGGGTCGATGCGGGTTGAAGAGGGCCTAGTCCGAAGGATAGGGTCGGGAAAATGCCATCAGACCAGCCTCGCTGCGGTGTGTTAGCTCGGAGGAGGCCTTGGTGAAGACGAGAAAGCTGATGCAAAGATCATTTGTAATCAGAGTTTGTGTCGCAATTGTGTGGTTAAAAATAGCCATTTATTTGTGCGAATTTCCTTGACCTTCCTTTCGGTAGAGCGTTAGCTACATGCAGCCTACCCAACCAACGTGTTCCGTAGGATGGCTTGTCCATCACGGTTCTCATAGCGCATCAGCTCCACTCATCCCAGATCCATCGGATCCGGGCGCTTGTCTTTCTTGTCGGCTCTGGTCATCCGCACCGGACGCCCATGGAACCCACTTCCCCAGGAGGCAACACTCAATGGCCATAGCAACCGCTCAAGTCGCAGAAAGGACCCCACTCACCAAGGAAGAACGGATGGTGATCATTGCATCCTCCGTCGGCACCGTCTTTGAGTGGTACGACTTCTACCTGTACGCGACCCTGGCACCGTTCTTCGCGACCCTGTTCTTCCCCAAGGGGAACGACACGGCCGCCCTGCTGTCGGCCTTTGCGGCCTATGCGGCTGGCTTCCTGGTCCGCCCCTTCGGCGCGCTGGTGTTTGGTCGCATCGGCGACCTCATTGGCCGGAAGTACACCTTCCTGGTCACCATCGTCGTAATGGGCCTCTCTACCTTCGGCGTCGGTCTCCTTCCGACCTTCGCGAGCATCGGCTGGCTGGCGCCCATCATCATGGTGACCCTGCGCCTGCTCCAGGGCCTGGCCCTCGGGGGTGAATATGGCGGTGCGGCCACCTACGTGGCAGAGCACTCCGCCCATGACCGCCGCGGCTACAACACCAGCTGGATCCAGACCACCGCCACGGTGGGCTTCTTCCTCTGCCTTGGGATCATCATGGCCTGCCGTAGCGGGATGACCAAGGAAGCCTTCGCCTCCTGGGGCTGGCGCATTCCCTTCTGGATGTCTATCTTCCTGCTCGCCGTGTCCGTCTGGATCCGGTTGAAGCTCCACGAGTCTCCCGTCTTCACCAAGATGAAGGCCGAGGGCAAGACCTCCAAGGCGCCCCTCAGTGACAGCTTCCTGAAGTACCCCAACAACAAGTACGCCCTGCTGGCCCTCCTCGGTGCCACCGCGGGCCAGGGCGTAGTGTGGTACACCGGTCAGTTCTACGCACTCTTCTTCATGCAGATCACGCTGAAGCTGGACTACCAGACCACCTACATGCTCATCGGCGCTTCGCTGCTACTGGGCACCCCCTTCTTCATCTTCTTTGGCTGGCTGTCGGACAAGATCGGCCGCCTGAAGATCATCCTGGCGGGCTGCCTCATCGCCGCCCTCACCTTCTTCCCCATGTTCAAGGCGCTGACGCACTATGTGAACCCGGCCCTGGAGACCTTCCAGAACACCACCGTCATCACGGTGGCGGGGAACCCCAAGGATGAGACCTTCAACCTCTTCGTCGGTCCCTGGAGCAAGTTCTCCGAGCTGGACCGGGTGAACGATTTCT
>JANYLR010000014.1 GCA_025363715.1 Holophagaceae bacterium
TGGCGGGGGCGGAGCTCCGAGGGCCAGAGGCCCGAGCCAAGCCCGCTGACGCAGCATGGGGGCCCTTTGCCATCAACCCTTCGGGCTGGGGTGGCAGCCGTCGGGATGCAGCGTCAGGCTCCTCGTCCTTGGAACCACCAAATGTCAGTACGTCTCGCGTATCGGCGAAGCCGATACCGAGAGGGCCTTCGTCGCCTTCCTTGCCTCCCGCGGCTGGCGCCCCAGTGCAACCCCCACCCATTACTTGGACACGCTCCTAGCGAGGGGGGTGGTTGATGTCCAGGTACTGGAAGTCCTCGTTCTGCTCACTGGACCCCCAGGTCGACGAGGACCATCGCGCCCTGTTCAGGTTGCTGGATCGAGTCGCCACCCATCGTCGGGAGTCCGACGCGGAGGAGCTCAACGCGCTGCTGGACCAGCTGCTCGACCACACCTTCGATCATTTCGCCCGGGAGGAACGGGCCATGCGCGCATCGGGTTACCCGCACGGTTCCCGCCACATCCAGGAACATCAGGCCATGCGGAAGGCCTTCATCGAGTCCCTGCGCCAGGTGGTCAAGGGCGACATGGCCATCCCGGCCTTCATCAAGCACCTGCGGGAGAGCTTCACCTACCACTTCGAGACTGACGACATGAGCTTCGTGACTTGGCAGAAGCAGCACCGGCGAGGGGCAGCAGGTGCCCCATTCGGCCTTGCAGCAGCTCCCTAGACCGTTCCCTTCCCGATCACAAGACCTTCAGGGCGTTCTATTTCGACGCAGGAAAGGTACAGGAACAGGGATGCCGGTAGCCCTAGAATGGCCCCATGCGCCGGCCAGGGGTGGTCGGTCGTGGGAGGAACGGATGCCCCAGCCACGAAGCGTCATCATCGGAACCGGTAGCTGCATCCCCTCCCGGAAGGTCCCGAACCAGGCCTTCGCGGATCACACCTTTTTCGAGGACCACGGCCGACCCTATCCGGCGGGCGACACCGCCAAGATCGTGGCTAAATTCCAGGAGATCACCGAGATCGCCGAACGCCGCTACGCGCCGGATGACCTCGTCACTTCGGACCTGGCCTTTGAGGCCGGAAAGCAGGCTCTGGCCGCGGCCGCGATCGATCCGGAAACCCTGGACTACCTCATCGTGGCCCACAATTTCGGGGATGTGAGGGCGGGGAGCCGGTGTCCGGACCAGGTCCCGACCCTGGCGGCGCGGGTGAAGGCGCGCCTGCGCATCGCCAACCCCTTCTGCGTTGCCTACGACCTGCCCTTCGGCTGCCCAGGCTGGCTCCAGGCCGTCATCCAGGCTGACTACTTCCTGCGCTCGGGGGAGGCGAAGCGGGCCCTGGTGATCGGGGCAGAAACCCTTTCCCGGGTTTCGGATCCCTGCGACCGGGACAGCCTGATCTATGCGGATGGGGCCGGGGCGGTGGTGCTGGAGGCCCAGGACCATACGGAGCCCGTGGGCATCCTGGCCCATGCGGTGCGATCCGATACGCTCGACTGTGTGGGGCTGCTGCGGATGGATCGCTCCTTCAGCCCTGAGAGCGCAGATGACGAGCTGTTCATCAAGATGAAGGGGCGGAAGCTCTACGAGTACGCCATCGCCACGGTGCCGGGGCTGGTGCGCCTGAGCCTGGAACGGGCGGGGCTCAGCCTCACCGATGTCGACAAGGTACTCATCCACCAAGCCAACGGGAAGATGGACGAGGCCATCCTCAAGCGGCTGTTCCGGCTCTACGGCATCTCCGAGATCCCGGCAGGCGTCATGCCCATGACCGTCTCCTGGCTGGGCAACAGCTCCGTGGCCACCGTGCCGACCCTGCTGGACCTAGTGGTGAAGGGGAAACTCGAGGGGCAGTCCTTGAAGCGCGGCGACATCGTGGTGTTCGCATCGGTAGGGGCGGGGATGCACATCAATTCGGTGGTGTACCGGTGGGGGTGAAGAGATCTCGCTGCATACAAAAGCGGCGGACTTCGATAGAGGCGCTCGCAGACCGGAGGAGCAGACTCGAACTGGCGCGTGGCTGGCCCCGGCTGCGGACGCTGCGCAGGCCCCACTGGGGCCTTGCTCGCTGCGGGCACCATTTTGCAGGATTGCAAAATAGGACGGAATCGCCGAAGGCGATTGCCGCCCGAAGGGCGAGGGCACAGGAAGTGCCCGAGTCAGCCGGGCCGCCACTGCTTCTCGGCAGTCCGAGTCTGTTGGCTGGGGTGGGTGTACAGCAACACCGGAACCTCTCGGCTCCGGTGTTTTAAGTGGTGGCTGGAGGCAGACTCGAACTGCCGACCTAGGGATTATGAGACCCTCGCTCTAACCACCTGAGCTACCCAGCCACGAAGGGACAGTCTAGCGTGGGCGCGGGTCTTCGTCCAATGCTCAGTACAGATCGTCCACCAGCACCACGATGAGGCGCTTGGGGCCGTGGACGCCGTAGGCGAGGGTCTGCTCGATGTCGGCGGTCTTGCTGGGGCCGGAGATCAGCAGGGCGTTGGGGGGCAGGGCGCGGCCCCAGCCGAGGTGCTTCACGGCGGACCAGAAGGTGTCCTGGATGGTGGAGGACCGAAGCAGGGCGATGTGGATGGGCGGCACCAGGGACATGAGGCGGGGCTCCGCCGGGCCGGGCATGAGCAGGAGGCCACCGGTTTCGGCGATGCCGCCCACGGTGCCTGTGAAGCCGGCATCCACGCCGGTGAACAGCTCGTCTTTGAAGGCTTCGACCGGGCGATCGTAGGGCATCAAGTGGGTGCCGCCGGGCGCCCAGGCGGCCGCAAGGGCCGACCCGGCCTCGCTGGTGGGACCGAAGAGCAGGTTCTTGAAGCCCTCGCGATCACAGCAGGCGCGGACCACGGCGGGCCAGTCAGCGGGGGTGGCCTCCAGGAACTCGGTGTGGACGGCTTCCATGCCCTTGCGCAGGAGGGCGGCGCGCTCGGTGGCGGGCCATTGCTTGCGCTCGAGTACGGCGGTATCCAGGTCGGGCAGGGGGCCAGTCTGGCCGGAAGCGCGCAGGCGGCCGAGGATGGCGGTGCGAGCATCAGACATGGGGAACCCCCTTGGCACGGACCCGCTCACTGAGGGAGCGGCGGGCGGGAACGGGTTTGGTGCGGGTCCGGGTCCAGTCCTTGATCAGGGGCGCGCCAGCGGGCAGCGCATTCCCGAAGCGGGTGGCGAACCAGGTGATCACCCGGTAGAGGGCGGGCCGCTTGTTGGCCAGGGCCCAGAGACGCCAGGCCCAATCTTCCGTGGCCGTGCGTCCCGTCCCCTTCCCATTCACCTGGGAGCCAACGTCCTCATGGGTCGCCTCCCGGCGCAGACGCACCAGGATCTCGGGAATGGGGATCTTGACGGGACAGACCTCGCCGCAGGCGCCGCAGAGGCTGGAGCCATGGATCAGGTCGTGGCGCACCCCCACGCCTTCGGTCTGGGGGGTGAGGATCTTGCCGATGGGGCCTGGGTAGACGGCCTCATAGGCATGGCCGCCGACGCGGGTGTAGACGGGGCAGTGGTTCATGCAGGCGCCGCAGCGGATGCAGCGCAGGGTGGCCTGGAGCTGCGGGTCGGCGTAGATCCGGGAGCGGCCATTGTCGAGAATCACCAGGTGCATTTCCTGGGGGCCATCCTTCTCGCCGGCGCCCCGGGGGGCGGTGATGAGGTTGAAGTAGGTGCTCACGGCCTGGCCCGTGGCCGAGCGGGTGAGGATGGCATAGAGCGGCGCCACGTCCTCCAGGGTCGCCACGACCTTTTCCAGGCCCATGACGGCGATGTGGATGGGTGGCACGTGGGTGCTCATGCGGCCGTTGCCTTCGTTCTCCACCAGGCAGAGGGTCCCGGTTTCGGCCACGGCGAAATTCACGCCGGACAGGCCGGCGTCAGCGTCGAGGAATTTCTGGCGCAGCACCTTCCGGGCCATGGCCGTGAGCTCATCCACGTCCTCGGTGTACTTCGCATCCTTGATCTTCTGGCTGAACTGCCGGGCGATCTGGTTCTTGTTCTTGTGGATGGCCGGCATGATGATGTGGCTCGGCGTTTCGCCATCCAGCTGGATGATGTATTCGCCCAGGTCGGATTCCAGGGCTTCGATGCCGTGTTCTTCGAGGAAGGCGTTGAGATGCATCTCCTCGGAGACCATGCTCTTGCCCTTGACCAGGGTCTTGGCGCCCTTGGACCGGAGGATGCCCAGGATCAGCTCGTTGGCCTGATCGCAGGTCTCGGCCCAGTGGACCTGAATGCCGTTCTTGGTGGCCTGGGTTTCGAACTGTTCCAGCAACGCGGGCAGGTTCAACAGGCTGCGGGACCGGATGGCCGTGCTGAGGTCCCGCAGATCCTCCAGATCCCGAGGATTGGGAAACTGGGCCTTGCGCTTGAAGATGAGGCCGTCCATGGCCCGGCGGAAGTTGGCCCGGAGCTGGGGATCCAGCAGGGCCTTGGCGGCGGAATCGCGGAATTTGATCTCGGTGTCAGCGTGCACGGGTGCGCTCCCAGAGGAACTCGGCGATGTGCTGAACGCGCAGCGGGCTCTTTTTCGCTTCCAGGGTGCCATTCACATTGAGCAGGCAGCCGCCGTCGGTGGACAGGACCACGGACGCGCCCGTGGCCTCGGCATCGGCGGCCTTGTCACAGGACATGGCGCCGGAAATCTCGGGCTGGCGCACGGAGAAGGTGCCGCCGAAGCCACAGCACTCATGCTCGCGGGTCAGAGGCGCCAACTCCACATTCGCGAGCTGGGCGATGAGCTGTTTGGGTTCGCCCACCAGACCCAGATCCCGCACCGCATGGCAGGAGCTGTGCCAGGTCACCTTCACAGGCTCGCCCAGATCCGTCAGTTTCACGTCCAGCTCGTTCACCAGGAACTGGGTCAGTTCGAAGACGCGGGAACTGAAGGCGCGCACCTGGGCCTCGTCCGCCTGGCCGTGGAACAGCTCCGGATAGTGGTTCTTCATCATGCCGGCACAGCTGCCCGAGGGCAGGATCACGGGGATGTCCTTGGGGAAGAGGGCTACCTGGGTCCGGGCGACCTCGCGGGCCTCCTCCCAGTACCCACAGTTAAAGGCCGGCTGGCCACAGCAGGTCTGCCCCTGGGGAAAGATGACCCGCACGCCAGCGGCCTCCAGCAGCTCGATGCCCGCCATGCCGGCATCGGGGAAGAACAGGTCCACCAGACAGGTGGCGTAGAAATAGACCTCTTTCACTCCGCGTCTCCTCGAGCTGACCAACCTGCCTGTGAGAACAGGAGTCCCAGGACCGAAACTCCTGGGTGAAGCCTGATGCCTACTGGGCCTCAGGTCAAGGGCTGCTTGACCCCAAGCAGGCGCTTCGTTTCGGAGACTTTCATGGCCAGTGGTCGCCTCGAACTAGGGAAGGGGGAAACGCCGAAAAAACCAAGGGACCGGCGTGGAAAACCCACCGGCCCCTCGGAGTTCAAATCGACTTGTTGATGCCTTCAATACTCTACTTGAAGCGGTTCGCGAGGCTTTCGGCGGTGTGCTCGGCATGAATGGGCGCACCATCCTTGTCCAGGCCGCCGCGGATCTGCATGACGCAGCCGGGGCAGTCCATGACCACCTTCGAGGCGCCGGTCTCCTTGATGTTCTTCAGCTTGCGCTCGAGGATCGGAGCTGAGATCTCGGGCAGCTTGATGGAGTAGGACCCTGCCATGCCGCAGCAGATGTCGCACTCGAACATTTCGGTGAGTTCGTGACCGGCCTTCTTGAGGAGTTCCCGGGGCTCTTCGCTGGCCTTCAGCGTCCGCTTCAGGTGGCAGGAGTCGTGGTAGGTGATCTTGCCCAGGTCTTCCCCTTCCTTGAAGGTGAGCCGGCCTTCGTCCACCAGCTTCTTCACCAGGGTGGAGAAGTCGATGGCCTTGGCGGACAGCTTTTCGGCCTCGGCCATGGCGTCGGTGATGCCCAGGCTCTTGAAGGTTTCGATGAAGTCGTGCTTCAGGGCCACGGTGCAGGTGGGACAGGCTGAGACCACATATTTGACATCGGCCTCGAGTAGGGCCTTGATGTTGTCCCGGGCGTTTCCCGCCGCCGTTTCGTAGGCGCCGTTGTACCGGGCGGGGGCGCCGCAACAGGTCTGATCATCGGGGAAGATGACCTCGATGTTGGCCTTGTTCAGGATCTTCACCAGGGACTCGCCCATTTCCGGGTAGCAGAAATCGATGAGGCAGCCGGCGTAGAAGGCCACCTTCTCTTTGGCCTTGGGCTGGACGATCTTCTTGATCGTATCCCGCAGGGGCGAGGGGGCCACGGCGGGCAGGCTGCGGAATTCGGTCATATCCGACAGGAACAGGGGCAGGTGGCGGATGAAGCGGCCCGAGGTGAAGGGCTTCTGGGTGACCGAGGCCATGCGCAGCATGGAGTGGAAGAGCCGGCGGTTGTTCACGACGCCGAAGATGGCCTTCATGGTCATGGACTGGCCCTTTTCGACCACCAGGCGGCGCCTCAATTCCAGGATGAGCCCGGGAATGTCGATCTTGCCGGGGCACACGGCGACGCAGGCGCCGCACTGGATGCAGAGCCCCTGGATGTCATCGGCCTTCTTCAGCTCGTCGAACCAGGCGGTGAGGATGGTGCCGATGCCGCCGGTGTAGGTCTTGCCGAACACGTGGCCGCCCACGAGGCGGAACACAGGGCAGACGTTCAGGCAGGTGGCGCAGCGGATGCACTGGAGCGCCGGCTTGAACATGGGATCTTTGGCCATGTCCGAGCGGTGGTTGTCCATGAGGATGATGTGGAGTTCCTTGGGGGAGCCATCCACGTTTGGAACCGCGCCGGAGATGATCGAGACATAGCTGGTGAGCAACTGGCCCGTCGCGCTGCGGGGCAGGGCGGTGAGGATGGGCATGATCTCCTTGACCATGGCCACCAGTTTCTCGATGCCCACGATGGCCACGTGGATCTTTGGAAGGGTGGACACCAGCCGGGCATTGCCCTCGTTGGTGACGATGACCAGGCTACCGGTTTCGGCCACGGCGATATTGGCGCCGGAGATGCCCATGTCTGCCTGGAGGAATTTGGGGCGCAGCTTTGCCCGGGCGAACTTCACCAGCTTGGGGATATCGGGCATCTGGCCCTCTTCCACTTCCTGGCTGAAGACGGTGGCGACTTCTTCCTTGGTCATGTGGATGGCGGGCATCACCATGTGCGAGGGCGTCTGGTGGGCCAGCTGGATGATCCACTCGCCCAGGTCGGTCTCGTCCACTTCCATCCCGGCCCCCTCGAGGGCCTTGTTTAGGTGGATTTCTTCCGAGGCCATGGACTTGGATTTGACGACCCGCTTGACCCCCTTCGACCTGGCGAGATCGAGGATGTACTGCTTGACCTGGGCCGGGTCGGAGGTTCTGAAGACCTTGGCGCCGCGGGCTTCCGCGTTCTTCTTGAACTGTTCGGCCAGTTCCTCGAAGCGGGACGAGGCGCTGCACTTGATCGCTTCGATCTGATCCCGCACGACCTCGAAGTCGATGCCTTCATAGGCCTTGGCCCGGCTGATGCGGTAGGCCTCGGAGAAGCGGCCCAGGGCGCCGGTCAGGTTGCCGTTGTTCAGGGCCGTTGCGATGGATTCCTTGAACTCGGTGGTGCTCATGCCGTCACCTGCTGAAGTTCGTCGACGACGACGATGATGAGTCGCTCGGGGCCATGCACGCCGATGGTGAGCACACGCTCGATGTCCGCGGTGCGGCTCGGTCCTGTGATGAAGGAGATGTAGTTGAGCTGCTCGGGGCGAAGTTTTTCGAGCACGCTGCCCATGTCGGCCAGGATCCGCTCCGTGCCGATCACGGCCATATGGATGGGGGGCAAGGTCGAGACCAGGCGCTTATCCACCGCCGAGGCGTCCTGCACCAGGGTACCGGTGGCGGAGATGGCCCAGTCCAGCTGGCTGATGCCGACCTTGGAGGCCGCGGAGGCCGCCTGGGTGATATCGAAGCAGATTCCTGGAACCTTGACCTTTAGGTCATCTTTTGCGGCCCCATCAATGAAGGTGCCCGCGGCCCAGACTGCACCGCACTCGGGGGCATCGGAGACGCCGGCATCTTTCAGGAACCCGAGGATGAAGGTCAAGCCTTCTTCCCTGGTTTTGAATCGGTGGACTTCGGCACTGACGGCCTCTGCCCTTGTTTTGAAGGCCTCAAAAACGGCATTCATCGGAACTCCTTTCAGCGGGTGGAAGTTTCAAGAATGTGGTGGAACAGGGGAATGCCAAACCAGTGGAACGGGTGGTCCCCGCTTCGCAGGTGGGCGACTTGGGTAGAATCTCCTTTCAGCGGGTGGACGTTTCCAGAAGGTAGATGAAACTCCTGTAGACCTCACCGGTGGAACGGGTCATTCCCACTTCACAAGTGCGGCTGCTTGCGTAATACCCATCAAAGTCCTGGGAGTTGACTTCCTTGGCTTCGTGCTTGGTGGCCGAGGCGGTCAACTCGGGGTGGGTGAAGCCTCGGTCGCCCGCGAAGCCGCAACAACCGGCATCCCTGGGTACCACCACCCTGTCCGCGCAGGCCTGGGCCACGCCTTCCAGTTTGGGCAGCAGGTTCATCTTGGTCAGGGAGCAGACCGGGTGAAGCACCACGGCGTTCACCTTTCGGTTTACCTTGAGTCGGGGCAGGAGAATATCGTTGGCGAACGTGGTGCTGTCGAGGATCCTCAGCTTGTCGAACTTGGCCTGGTTTTCAGCGGTCAGGTAGGCACGCCCGGAGACCACGCCGTAGGTGCAGGGGCTGGTATCCATGACGACGGAGAGCCGGCCCTCCTGGCTCCACTCCCAGAATTTTTCAATGGCGCGGTTGAGGGTGTACTTGTGCGCCAGATCGAAGCCCTTGGAGGAAAAGGGCACGCCGCAGCAGGTGCCCTCGACATCCTGGGGGATGTGGACCGGCATGCCAGCGCGGGCTGACACCTTTACCAAGGCCTCGACCAAGCTCATTTCGGTGGGCTCGCCAGGCAGGTGGCCCATCATGCGGGAGATGCAGGCCGGGAAGTAGATGGCCTGCGCCCCTTCGAGAGTCGTCACCGGAAGCGGGGCCTTGGCGGCCTTTGGCATCTCGGGGCTCCACTGGTGGCCGGTGCCGATGGGCTTCAGGAGCCGGGTAATGAAGGGCATGACCCTGGGGCCAAAGAGGTTCTGGACCAGGTGTCCGGCCCGGAGGGCGACCCGCATGACCGGTTCGATGCGGCCGAAGTTGTGGGCCACTCTGAGGGCGATATTCTGGGCGCGGGGACTATGGCTGGCCCGGCGGAACCGCTTGGTCAGCTGGCCGGTGTCGATGCTGACGGGACAGGCCGTGGCGCAAAGGCCGTCCGCCGCGCAGGTCTCCACGGCCATGTAGTCGAAGGCTTCCGTCAGGGAGGAGAGCAGGGTGGGGTTCTCGTGGTTGGCCTCGAGACGGGCCATCTCGCGGCGCACGACGATGCGCTGGCGGGGCGTCAGCGTCAGCTCGCGGCTGGGGCACTTGGGCTCGCAGTAGCCGCACTCGATGCACTTGTCGACTTCCTCTTCCACGCCGGGCATGGGCTTGAGATCCGCCAGGTGGCCCTTGGGATCATCGTTGATGATGACGCCGGGATTCAGCAGGTGCCCAGGATCCACGAGGGCCTTGAGCTGCACCATGACGGCCTTGGCCTCGGGTCCCCACTCGGCTTCCACGAAGGGCGCCATATTGCGGCCGGTGCCGTGTTCGGCCTTGAGCGCGCCATCGTATTTCTTCACGACCAGTTCGACCACGTCATCGATGAAACGCGAGTAGCGATCCACCGCCGCCTGGTCGTTGAAGGACTGGGTGATGACGAAGTGCAGGTTCCCATCCTTGGCATGGCCGAAGATGATGGCCTCGTCGTAGCCGTGCTTGGCGAAGAGCTTCGTGAGATCCACGGCAGCATCGGCCAGGCTGCCAATGGGGAAAGCCACGTCCTCGATGATGACCGTGGTGCCCCGCTGGCGGACCGCGCCCACAGAGGGGAAGGTGCCCGAGCGGATTTTCCACATCAGGGCCTGTTCCACCGGGTCATGAGTGAACTTGGCGGGCTCGAGCAACTGGAGTCCGGCGGTGGTCGTCAGGGCCGCCCGTTCGAGGTCGGCGCGGACGGATTCGTCCCGGCCATGGAACTCCACCAGGAGGGCCGCGGCACCCTCCGGGAGCACCTTGATGGCGGGAGGGATACCAGGCTGATTCTCGACGGATTTGAGGGAGGCCCGGTCCAACAGTTCCAGGGCCGCGGCACCCGCATCTCTCAAGGGAATGATGGCGGCGCAGGCGGCGTGCAGGTCTGGGAAGAGCAGGAAGGCCGTCACCTTCACCGGCAGATCGGGCACCGACTTCAGCACCGCTTCGGCGATGAAGGCCAGAGTGCCTTCGGAGCCCACCAGGAGATTCCGGAAAATGTCCACCGGCCGGTTGAAGTCGATGAAGGCATTCAGGGAGTATCCCGTGGTGTTCTTCATTTTGTACTTCGCGCGGATGCGCTCGGCCAGGACGGGGTTCGACTGGAGGTCGGCCTTCAGCTTCAACAGGCCTTCCGTCAGGGCTGGTTCAGCCGCGCAGAAGCGCTCATTGGCATCAGGCGTGGCTGTGTCGATCACGGTGCCCGAGGGCAGCACGAAGGTCAGGGATTCGAGGGTATGGTAGGCATTCTGCGATACGCCACAGCACATTCCGCTGGAGTTGTTGGAGAGGATGCCACCCACGGTGCAGGTGTTGATGGAGGCCGGATCAGGGCCCATCTTGGCCTTGAAGAACTTGAGGGCGTGGTTCACGTGGGCGCCGATGACGCCCGGCTGGACCTTGACCTTGGCGCCGCCCTCCAGCACCTGGATGCCCCGCCAGTTGCGGGCCACTTCCACCAGGATGCCGTCCGAAATCGCCTGGCCGGACAGGCTGGTGCCCGAGGCCCGGAAGGTCATGGGGATCTTCCGCTCGTGGCTCAGCCGGAAGAGGCCCCGCACATCCTCCACACTGCCCGCGAAGGCCACCGCCTTGGGAATGAGGCGGTAGAACCCAGCATCAGCCGCGAAGGCGATGAGGTCAACGGGGCGGTCCAGCACCCGGTCTTGGCCAACGATGGCCGCAATGGAATCCCTGAGGGAAGTGGGTGAAGCAGGAGTCATGAAGCAGCTTTCTCACTCTCAGAAGGGGCTGTAAAAAGTCCCGCCGACGAGCGTGATGTCGGCGGGACTCGGTCATTCGTTTGAATGCCGCCTAGGCTACTTGGCCGGAGCGGGGGCAGGCACGGCAGCCGGAGCGGCCGGAACAGCAGGAGCAGCCGCCGGAGCCGTCGCCACCGCGGGAGCGGGGGGCAACTGGGGCATCCAGTTGGCGGGCAGGACCTTCGCGTAGAGGAAGATCACGATGCCGACCATGGCGGCCAGCACGACGCTGTGCCAGAACACGTAGCGGAGGATGGTGCCTTCCTCGCCCTGCTGGTTGGTGGCCACGGAAGCGACCACGAGGCTCTGGGCGTCGATCATCTTGCCCATGACGCCGCCGGTGGTGATGGCCGCGGCGGTGAGGATCGGGTTCAGGCCCAGCTGCTGGGCGGTGATCTTCTGGAGACCGCCGAACAGCACGTTAGAGGAGGTATCGCTGCCCGTCAGGGCCACACCCAGCCAACCCAGCATGGCGCTGAAGAAGGGGAAGAGCACGCCGGTGCTGGCGAAGGCCAGACCCATGGTGGCGTCCAGGCCCGCGGACTTGGACACGAAGCCCAGGGCCAGCATGGCGGCGATGGTGAGCAGGGACATCTTCACGCGGCCGACGGTCTTGATGAAGATCTTGCCGATTTCCAGGAAGCTGAAGCCGAGGAGCAGGCCGCTGCAGATGCCGGCGAGAAGGAGGCTGGTGCCCGTGAGGGAAAGCCAGTTCAGGGTCCAGGTGGCGGCTTCAGCCGAAGCCTTGGCGACCACAGGAGGAGCCTTGATGACGTTCTTGTGGAGCAGGGGGATTTCGTAGGTCTTGCTGGTGTAGCCCATGAGGAAGTTGGGCGCGGTCTTGGTGCCGCCGTTCAGGAAGGTCTTGACCTGAGGGGTGCCCCAGGCGAACACGAACACGGACAGGAACACCCAAGGCATCCAGGCCTTCACGACCTTGCCGGTGCTCTGGTCGACCTTGCCAGCCACGGCCTCCTCGCGCTCATGCTCATAGCGCCAGATGTTCTTGGGCTGCCAGACTTTCAGGAACGCGATGAGGCAGCCCATGGAAACGATGGCGCCGATGATGTCCACCAGCCAGGGGCCGTGGAAATTGCTGACTGCGAACTGGGTGATGGCAAAGCTGCCACCGGCCACCAGGCAGGCGGGCCAGACTTCCATCATGGCTTTGCGGCCGGCCATGGTCCAGATGATCCAGAAGGGGATGATCAGGGAGAAAATGGGCAGGATGCGGCCCGCGGCGGCGCTCAGCATCTCAAGAGGGAGACCGGTCACCGCAGCCAGGGCGATGATGGGGGTTCCCAGGGCGCCGTAGGCGACGGGAGCGGTGTTGCCGATCAGGGCCAGACCGGCGGCCTGGAGGGGACGGAAGCCCAGGCCAATCAGCATGGCGGCCGAAATCGCCACCGGGGTGCCGAAGCCAGCCGCGCCCTCGATGAAGGCGCCGAAGCTGAAGGCGATCAGCAGGGCCTGAACGCGGCGATCCGCGGCCAGACCAGCGATGGAGTGCTTCACCACCTCGAAATCCCCAGACTTGACGGTGATGTCGTAAATGAAGATGGCGTTTAGCACGATCCAGCCGATGGGAACCAGACCAAACAGGGCGCCATGGATGGCCGCCATGGACGCCAGCCCGACTGGCATCTTGTAAATGAGGATGGCGACGGCCATGCATGAGATCAGGCCGAGGATGGCCGAGTAATGGGCCTTGACGTGCTTGGCTAGGAAGCCCAACAGCACAAAGACTGGTATGGCGGCTACCAGTGCTGATATGAAGATATTCCCCATAACGGGGGAATAGACTTGGGTCCACGGGGTCATGAAGCCTCCTAAAAGGGGGGGAGTAGAGGATGGTGAGGTGGAATTTTGAAAAAGAACCTGGCCGAAGATTACAATGGGTCTAGTGGTCAGACCATACCCCAGGGTAAAGTTTTTTATCACACCTTCCATACCTCACCCTTTTCAACATTTAGTCATTTTTCAGAGAAGTGACGCCGTGGATTTCACACCGATTAAGACCAAACGACTCTACGAAGAGATCGTTGAACAGATCAAACACCTCATCACAGATGGGAAATTGAAGCCTGGCGACAAGCTGCTGGCCGAACGGGAACTGGCGGACCAGTTCCAGGTCAGCCGCGCCTCGGTGCGTGAGGCCATCCGGACCCTTGAAATGCTGGGTGTCATCGATATCCGGCCCGGTGAGGGGACCTTCGTCCGCCGCAGCGATGCCGATGACATTATTCGTCCCCTGGCCATGTTCCTGGCGGTGGAACGGAGCTCTCTGCTTGATATGTACGAGATGCGCCGGATCTTCGAAACGGCCACCGCCGGTCTGGCTGCCGAGCGCGCCACCATGGAAGAACTGGAGCAGATCGCCAGCGCACTGGAGAACATGAAGGCCTGCCTCAACGTGAAAGACCCAGAAAAGGGTGAGGAATTCGACGTGGCCTTCCACTTCGCCGTGGCCGAGGCCACCCACAACACCCTGCTGATCAAGCTGTTCAAGACCGTCTCTACCGAATTCCACAAGGCCAATTCTGTCGCGCGCAGGCAGCTTTACCATGACAAGCCCGAGAACGCCCAGAAGCTCATCGATCAGCACACCGAGATCTACGAAGCCATCCGCTCCCGTTCACCCCAGACGGCCTCGCAGGCGATGCTGGCGCACCTGGTCTTCGCCGAAGGTGAGCTAAGGAAGTGGGTCGTGTAGACTCGGCAAAACGGCCCGTGAGGGCCGTTCTGCTTTGGTTCAAACAAGAGCCCTGGCAGGACTCCTCGTGACGCCAGCACTTCCTGTAATGGCGCCCTTCGGGCGGCAATCGCCTGTGGCGATTCCGTCCTATTTGCCAATCCTGGCAAATGGTGGCCCCGGTGGGGTTCGAACCCACGACCAAGCGGTTATGAGCCGCCAGCTCTGACCGCTGAGCTACAGGGCCAGGGCCAGTGTAGCAAACGAAATGGCCTAGGGTTGCTCAGAGCCCTTGGAGGTACCGGCCCCCGACGGTGAAATCCAACAGCTGGATCATGCGCTCGGCGAGGGTGAGCAGATCCTTGGACTCCAGGAGGAACTGGCGCTCGGAGGGTTCGAAATCCAGGGCCATGGCCAGCGTGTTGAGCCGCTCCATATCCCCCAGGGGCAGATCCAGAAGCTCCTTCAGCTGGGTTTCAATCCCTTCCGAGGTGGCATAGGTTTGAAGTGATTCCATGAACCGACGGCGGTGGGGGCCCGGCCAAAGCATGGCGGCATCAAAGGGCACCACCTCGGTCCGGGCCTGTCGAAAGGGCTTTCCGGGCACCTCGTCGATGATTCGCATTACCTCCTTGCCCTGGACCAGCAGGTTCCATCGACCGGCCGTGAGGGGCTCGGCACGAACGATCTCGGCCAGGCAGCCGGTTTCGAAAATGGGCACCGTCTCCCCGAGGGTGCCTGGATCCGGCAGTTCTCGCATGAGGGCGAGAATCAGGTGGTGGTGGGAGTTCAGTGCTTCCACTGTCAACTCCTGGTACCTCGGCTCGAACACGTACAGCGGGAGGAAGGTGCGCGGGAAGAGCACGACCTGGGGCAGGGGGAAGAGGGGGAGAATGGCTGGTAGCATGAATACCTTGCTTGCCACCGCATCGGAGTCAACACAGTGAAGGATGAGAACCAGGGCGCTGGGGCGTTGGAGGTCGGAACTGCCGTGTTGGACGCGGCCCGGATGGCCCTTGAAGCACTGAAGGGATCCTGGGATCCCACAAGAGTCGAGGATTGGACCAGCATGGTCATGGGCCGGGACGGACGGGTGGTGGTCACCGGCATGGGGAAATCTGGCCTCGTGGCTCAGAAAATTGCAGCCACCCTTGCCTCCACAGGTTGCCCAAGCTTCTTCCTTCACCCTGCCGAAGCCCTGCATGGTGACTTGGGCATGGTGACCCCCGAGGACTCCATCCTTGGCCTTTCCAACAGCGGAGAGAGTGAAGAGGTGGTGCGCCTGCTCCCGAGCCTCCTCCGCCTGGGTATTCCTATCGCGGCCATCACCTCCAGATCACAAAGCAGCCTGGGGCGGGCGGCTACCTGGACCTTCGACTATCAATTGCCCCAGGGCGAAGGCTGTCCCCTGGACCTGGCCCCGATGGCCAGCACGACCCTCCAACTCATTTGGGGGGACCTACTGGCGGGTAGCCTGATGGCTCGCCGAGGGTTCACCCGGGATCTGTTCGCACTGAATCATCCCGCTGGAAGTTTAGGCGCCAAACTGGTACGAGCAGGAGCTTTGATGCATCAAAGCTGGCCGACCGTGCCTCCGGGCGCATCCCTAATGGGTGTACTGAAGGCCATGACCGACGGTCGATTGGGCATGACCAGCGTCATGCAAGGTCCCGAGCTGCTGGGGGTCATCACCGATGGAGATATCCGTCGGGCCCTGGAATCCTCCGAACGGGAAGGCACCAACCCCTTGGAACTCTCCGCGGTCAGGATCATGTCGCGTCGCCCGGCCACCATTGATGAGGACACTCTGGCCCTCGAAGCTGCAGGAGAAATGGAAGCCCGGAAGATCACCTTCCTGATGATCACCCGGCAGGGAACCCCTTGTGGGGTACTGCATATCCATGATCTCTTGACTTCAAAGGTTTTATGATTTCCTTTGTTGAACCTACTTTGAATTTTAAGGTTACATAATATACATTATCGAAAGCTAAATCGAGACCCATGTGTCATCCGTTCTAAGTCGATACGTCCTCCGGCGCTGGGCCACCCCCTTCCTGGGGGCCCTTCTGTTCTATGGGTTCCTGCTGCTCTCTTCCGAATTGGTGATGATCTCGAAACAGATCTTCTCTGAAGGGGCCCCGCTTCGCTGGTTGCTGCCGCTCCTGGTGACCTCCATGCCGGAGAATCTGAGTCTGGTGCTTCCCATGGCCGCCGTCTTGGGCGGACTGCTCGGAACACAACAGTTGATGGAAGGATCCGAACTGGTTGCAGCCCAGGGCCTTGGTGTGGGTCGCAGCACCTGGACCACACCCTGGTTCCGCATGGCGTCCTGGCTGGTCGTCCTGGCCACGCTAAACGCTCACCTGCTGGTCCCAGCTTCCGCCCGAGTCCAGCAATCGATTCGAATCCGCATGGCCGAGGAAGCCAAGGCTAGGTTCCTGAGACCCGGTGCTCCACCTTGGATTCCTCCGGGGGCACCCAATTCCGCCTTCTGGGTGTCCCCGGCAGGTCAGATCCACATCATGGAATCCACTCCCCAGGGGGTTCAGCACCTCACCGCCAAGAGCATGACCTACGCCTTGGAAGCTAAACCTGATGGTTCCTCTGAATTACAACTGCATCTAGCAGGATTGCAGGGGGCCCTGTACCAGACGGGTGGCACCGGAAGTGTCATCCATCTCAGCCAGGAAAACCAGGTGCTTCGATTCGCCATCCCCTCTGGGGCCAGACTTTTACCACCGACCCGTCTACGCTACGAGACCTCCGCCAGCTTGCTAGAGATCATAAAGGCACCGCCCCACCTGCGGGACCACTTGCCGGCCTCCAAGGGCCTCTACCTTGAGGCCGTCCAGGAAATCTGCCGCCGCACCACCCTGCCCTTGGCTTCGGCGGCCCTCCTTCTGCTCGGTATCGCCTTGGGGTTCGGGCACCCTCGCTTCTACCGCGGGGGGGCCATCATGAAGAGCCTGATGGTCATCATCCTCTACTATCTCCTTATGAAGTATTTTGAAAACATGTGGATGAGTGAAAAAATTAAATCAGTCTATCCGCTGCTTATGATTCCCTTCCTATTTCTCGCGGCCGGCTGGCTCCTTCTACAGCAACGACTCAAGCCACATCATTCCAACCGTATCAAGGAAATATTCAGCTTCCTTTCCCTTCCAGTGAAAACCTCCTTCTCTCCCCTGCTTGATCGCCTCGTGCAGTCCCGGGACACATTCAAGTGCTGGATCCACGGCAAGGGAACCCAGCACGGCATCCTGCGCCACTGGGCCAACCTCGCTTGGTGGCGCAATTGGACATCAGCATTGGGCAGTCTGCTGGTCCTCAACCTGCTCATCGAGTACGCCACGCTTGCTGGAGACCTTTCACAGAATGGTGTCAGTTCATTTGTATTCATTCGATATTGGTTCTGGAACCTGCCCCCCTTCCTGGTCATCGCCCTCCCCATGGCTTTTCTATTGGGAACCCTTCTGACCCTTTCGGAAGCTGCCCTGAATCGGGAATGGCTGGCCATGCGCGCCAGCGGGGTGAGTCTGCTCAGCTGGCTTTGGAGTAGCCGCTGGGCCTGGGGACTCGTCGTGATGGCCACCCTGGTCCTCCAGGTGTGGATTTCCCCCTCCGCCATGACCCGATCCCGGGGCCTCTACCGCCGGATTTTGAATCGAGCACCAGTTCAGGCCAACTCCAAGCCCTGGCTGTTTCTGGGCTCCACTGGAGTCCTTTGGCATCTGCAGGCCGACCAACGGTGGGGCTTCCCCCTCAAGGCCCCGGGCGAGGCGCCCATCCTGCTGCATTGGCGGCTGGGCGCTCCCTATTCAGAAGCCCTTGCCTGGGGAGGCATGGAATTGGTCAAGGGGCCTCCAGCGGACCTGCTCTTCCCGGCCCAGGCCCTGCGCAATGCTGCCACCGCCGATGAGGCGGAGACCTCGGATTTGTTCCTATGGCAAACCTGGGCTCCGGATTCCGAACGGGCCTACCTGCTCTGGAGTCGGCTCCTGGGCTGGCTGGCCGGTCCCTGCCTGGTCCTTGCCATGCTCTCCTTTGCTTTTCCTGGGCCCAGGCAGGGACGGGGCCAGGCCCTGGGCGCTGGACTGGTGGCAGGTCTGGTCTACATCGGGCTGCAGACGCTGTTCGGTGGCGCCGCCCGGGCCTCTGAGATCCCGGCCTATTGGGGGGTCATGGCCCCGCTGCTTCTGCTGCTGGCCCTTTCCCTCCTCCGACTGAGGCGGCTGAGGACCTGATGCCGAGCCCCCTTCTCGAAAAGGCCCTGGCCCACCTCCGGAACCATCCCACCCTCAGGTCGGGTGACCGCATCCTTGCGGCCATGTCTGGCGGTGTGGACAGTTCCGTCATGGCGGCTCTGCTCCACCGGGCAGGGTTCGATGTGATTGGTGTCTCCATGCAGCTTTTCGACAAGAGTGGATCCGGAGATTCAGAAGCCAAATGCTGCACACTAGATGACTTCCAGGACGCCAGGCGAGTCGCCTTCGAGGCCGGCTTCCCCCACTACGTCATGGACTTCGAGGCCCAGTTCAGGGAGACCGTCATCGAAGGGTTCATCCAGAGCTACTTGAATGGTGAAACCCCTAGTCCTTGCATTCAGTGCAACCAACATCTGAAATTCTCTGCGTTGATGGAACGCGCGGATTCCCTCGATGCGGCTTTCGTGGCCACAGGGCACTACGCGACCATCTCCCATGCAGAGGGCTTCTGGCACCTGCACAAGGCTGCGGATGCGGCCAAAGACCAGAGCTACTTCCTGTTCCATCACAACCAGGCCACCCTGGCCCGGAGCCTGTTTCCCCTGGCGCACCTCACCAAGCCGGAGGTCCGCCAGTTGGGTACGGAACTGGGGCTCCATTTGGCCGAGAAACCCGAAAGCCAGGAGATCTGTTTCGTGACCCAGGAGCGCTACGACGCCTTCCTGGAATCCGAGGGACGGGATCCCGGGCGGGGAGAGGGTGACATCCGGCTCCTGGACGGGCGGATCCTTGGACGCCACCGGGGCTACTGGCGGCATACCGTGGGACAGCGACGGGGCCTCGGGGTGGCCCACTCGGAACCCCTGTATGTGCTTCGCACCGACCCCGGCACCAACACGGTCTGGGTCGGTCCGGAGGCCGACCTGTTCGGGCGAGAGCTCATGGCCCGGGACCTCAGCTGGGTGTTAGGTGCGCCAGCCGTGCCCCTGGCCTGCGAAGCCCGCATCCGCAGCCGGTCCCCGGAAGCCGAAGCCCTGCTCATTCCCTTGCCGGAGGGCCGGGTGCAGGTGTCCTTCGCCACGCCCCAGCGGGCCATCGCACCTGGACAGGCGGTCGTCTTCTACCGGGAGGGCGAGGTCCTTGGAGGCGGATGGATCTGCCCCATCGCCACCGACCAGACAGCGTAAGAGTTATACCGCACCCAGAACCTGGAGTCGCTCAGCGCGATATGCGAGAGTGCAACTTCGATCGGCATGGCAGAGCCCCCTGTTGGGGGCTCGATTGGAGGCGCCGATCAGAGTCGAACTGATGCATACGGGATTTGCAGTCCCGGGCCTTACCACTTGGCTACGGCGCCTTGCATTGATGATGTAGTGCTTGATATGACACGGGCCGCCAGAGCGGCCCGGTCAGTGGAGCGGGTGATGGGATTTGAACCCACGACTTCAACCTTGGCAAGGTTGCACTCTACCACTGAGTTACACCCGCATGAGAGACCAAGACTAGCAATGGGGCGCCATCTGGTCAACGGTCAATTTTACGACCAACCTGCAGCAGGTGTCCTTCCGCTCCTGTCGCGGGCTCTTCTCGACAGCTGCCACAGAGGCCAAAGAGCGTGAGTTGATGGCCGGTGATCTGGAAGCCCGAGAGAACCTCGAGGTTGCGCAGGGAGTCCTCCAGCCCGCAGGCGTCCACTTCCGCGGTCCGGCCGCAGCGTTCACACTGGAGGTGGTGGTGGTGGTGGCGCGAGTCGCAGCGGACGAACCGCATGACCTGGTCCACCCCCAGGATGCTTTCCGCCCAGCCCTCACGGACAAAGCGTTCCAGGTTCCGGTAGACCGTGGGAAGGCCCGATCTCCGCTCCGGCATCCGCTCCCAGATCTCTTCCACCGTCAGGGGTCGGTCCGTGTCCTTCAGCACGCGCAGAATGCCTTCGCGCTGGGGCGTCTGCCGCATGCCGGCGTCCCGGAGGGAGGGTGTGGTGGAAACGGCGGAGTCAGCCATGCCCTAGAATGGCAGATTCGGGCACCATGGTTGTCATGCTCCAGCGCACCTGGGGAAGACTGGGCGTTTCAGACACAAGCACCCACTTCCTGCCCCTTTCCTTCCGACTGTTCGCCAGCTTTGGCCTGATGGTGGTCCATGCCGCGCTCCCGGAAGAAGGCCGGGCCACCGGGCCGGGTGAGCAGGTCTATCTGGCGGCATTGCTGGTCTTCTTCATTGAGGCGATCTGGGAATCCGGCCGGGGCCTGTTGGCCATGGACCAGCTCTTTCCCACGCCTAGAACCAACTGGATCCGCTGGAACCTTGGACTGGACTTGGCCCTTGTGACCCTGGTCATCGCTTTCCAGGGCGTCGCCCAGGAGCGTTTCGCCACACTCTACATCTTCCCGGTCCTGGCTTCGGCCTTCTACCTGGGCACCCTGGAAATCGTCTGGGTTGGGGTCCTTTCCTCCCTGACCCACCTGCTCCTGGTCTTTGGATTCACCTTCGGATTGCTGCCTGCCTTCGGCCAGTCAGGCCCCATGTCGGATCCGGATTCGAGCCGCATTTCCTTCCTCCTCGGCATCGCCTCGCTGCAGGTCCTGGCGACCACCCTGGTTGTGGTCCTCATTCGGAGAAACCTGGACCGCCTGCGCTCGGATCTGAGTGTCAGTGAGGCCACCGTCGATGAACTTTCCGCCCTCCACCAGCGGGTCGTCGAATCCATGAATTCCGGCTTGATCACCCTGGATCTCAAGGGCCTGGTGACTTCCGCCAACCCCGCTGCCGAAGCCATCCTCGGACGGACCATACCTCTCGGTGTGCCGATCCAGGACTTGATTCCGCTCGGTACGCCCCTGCCCCAGCGTCTGGGCCGGGAACACCGCTTCGAAGTCATCCAGAGCACAGCCGGCCGGGGTCGACGCATTCTCGGTGGCCATCTGGCGTCCCTGAAAGGCGCCTCGGGCCGTGAATCCGGCCAGCTCCTGCTCTTCCAGGACCTCACGGACTTCAAGGCTCTGGAGGAACGCACCCGCATTAACGAACGGCTGGCGGCCACGGGGCAACTTGCTGCCGGGCTGGCCCATGAACTCCGCAATCCGCTCGCCTCCATCAGTGGCTGTGTGCAACTGCTCGGCCGTGAGGGCTCCCCAGAGGAGGTCCGGGGCCGGGTGTTGGGCATCCTTGAACGGGAGACCCACCGGGTCGGCGTCATCGTGTCGGACTTCCTGGATTTCGCCAGGGCGGAGCCGCCAGCCGGGACCCTCGTCTTCCTCCCCAGGGTTCTTGAGGAGGTCCGTTCCAGCTGGGAGATGGATCCGCGCACAAACGGCCTGACCCTGGCCATGGATTCTGTGCCCAAGGTACCTTTCCACTCCGATCCCACGGGCTTGCACCGGGCCCTGATGAACCTCCTCAGCAATGCCCGCAAGGCCGTGAAGCACACAGCTGGCCCTTTGGTCCGGTTGAACTGCCAGGTCACGGGTACCGCCATCGAACTTTCGATCCGTGACAACGGTTGCGGGATGAATGCGGAGCAGTTGGAGCGGCTGTTCGTCCCCTTTGCCGGAAGTTTCGAGGAGGGGTCGGGCCTTGGCATGAGCCTCGTCTACAAGTTCATCCAGGCCATGGGTTGGCGAATCGAGGTCGAAAGTACGGTTGGAGAGGGCACCTGCATCCGGATTTTCATACCCCGACCTTCCGAGGAGGCGGCATTGGCGCCCCAACCGGATCAGTCGTAAACTAAGCCCAGCATTCCAGCATCAAACTTAGGCAAACACCCTTGCAGGGTCCACTTGGCACCTGCCACAGTGGTTTATCCCCTTCCAGCGCGTTCAGTCCGCCCCCCATTGGGTCTCACTGTCCAAGTCTGATTGGGAGTTCGGCCCATGGCCGGAACCTTTGACATTCCCGTACGCCCGCTGGGCCAGGATTCCCCATGAACCGGAAGCTCATCCGACCGAACCTCAGTGAATTGAAGGACAAACTTGGCCTGCCCGCGAAGGGCGGAGGGGGGGAGGTCATGACCCCGGTGCCCTCGCCCGTCACGGCCAGTGGGGAACCCAACCCGGCCGTCAATCCAGCAGCGCCCACCGCCCCCCAGGGTCTCGGCAGCCCCCGGCGGAAGATCGCCCCACCGGAGCAAACCAACGCCGAGAGCTTCTACTACCTCAAGCAGATGCAGTCCAAGACGCCCATGGTCATCGTGCTTCAGGATGACGAGAAGGTACGCGGTGTCATCGAGTGGTACGACAAGCACTGTCTTAAGGTCAACCGGGTCAAGGAACCTAATGTGCTGGTACCCAAGCACAACATCAAATACATCTACAAGCAGGAGGAGGAGCCCCGGATCCGCCGCAGCCGGGCCGTCAAGAAAGAGGAGCCCCTCGCAGCGGATGTCGAGATCCCGGTCTTCGATTGAGCCCTGGCCGCGCCGTCCCCATGAGCCGTCGTCCCCGCATTGCCATCAGCCTGGGAGATCCCTGCGGCATTGGCCCCGAGCTGCTGCTGGGCAGTCTCCCTTCCATCCATCACTTGACCGACGCGACGGTGATTGGATCCAGGGCTGGCGTGGAACTTCTGGCTGGCCGGCCCGGCGCGCGTGTCGGCTGGCGCTGGATGGAGCCCACCGTCAGGCCACCGGTGGATTTCAATGGGCAGGCCTATGGCCTTGAAATTCTGTCTATCGGAGATTACCCAGATCAGGTCCTTGCTGAAGTCCTGTGGCTGGATCCCACGCCCGACATCGGGGTGGGTCAGCTGAGGCTCGGCGAAGGCTCCGCCTCCTCCGGACGGGCCACGGTCGAAGCCATCCGGGTGGCGGCCCAACTCACGATGGCTGGTGTCACCGACGCGCTGGTGACCCTGCCCATGGCCAAATCTGCAGCCCATCTGGCGGGCTACGATCTCCCTGGGCATACCGAGTATCTGCGGGATCTTTCTGGAGCCTCCATTACCCGGATGGCCTTCGTGAGTCCCCGGCTCAACGTGGTGCTCCATACGGTCCACCAGAGCTTGCGCTCGGTGGTGGAGAACCTGGATACCGACGCCATCGCGGAAACCCTCATTTTTTCCGCCAACCAGTTCATCCAACTCACCGGCAAACTCGGCCTGCGGGTGGCGCTCTGCGCCTTGAATCCCCATGCCGGGGAGTCAGGTGCTTTCGGTGGGGAAGAAAAATTGTTGGAGGACGCCTTGTTGCAGGCGGAGGCCGCCTTCCTGGATTTCCAGCCGTCCCCTGGATCTACCCCGGGAGTCACGCCGACCTGGCCAGAGGCCGCGCCGGCCTTGCCTCCTGAAAGTGCGACCCTCCTTCATTCCGGGCAGCGGGGCATCGAAGTGCTGTCCACCGGGACCCAGCCACTGGAATTCAAACCGGCTCCCCGTTTCTACGGTCCCCTGCCTGCCGATAGCCTCTTCCACCGGGCCGCGGTCGGCGAGTTCGATCTGGTGGTGGCGCTCTACCACGATCAGGGCCTCATCCCCATCAAGCTGCTGGAACCGACGCGAGCCGTGAACCTGACGCTGGGTCTTCCCTTCATCCGGACCAGTCCCGATCACGGTACCGCCTTCGATAAGGCCGGCAAGTGGATCGCGGATTCCCAGAACTTCCAGGAGGCCGTCGCGCTGGCGGTACGGCTGGCCGAACGCAAGCGCCAGGTCGCACAGCCTCCCCCTTCCCCCGCATGAATGAGGCCCGGCAGTTCGGTCCTGGGCTTCTCCGACCGGCCCATGGGTCCCTCCCGGGTTCGGATCAGAGGCCCCGGACGGCCCTGCCCGTGTCCCGAGGCGTGCCCCGAAACCTGGAGGCTCATTTTAACCGCCTGGAAGCTGGTGCCGCGGCCCTGGGCCAGGCCGTGGACTGGCTCGGGAGCATCCGGGCCGAACTGGAAGGCTGGCTGGACTCGAAGAAGGGGCCGAATGAAACCGCCCTGCGCCTGGTTCTTGATCCGGAAGCCGCTGTGTTGTTCGCCCGCCTTGAGCCCCTCCCGGCCCCCCCCCGGCCCTGTCGGCTGGTCCCGCTGCCGCACCCCCTGGGTACCCGGAGGCTGGATCCGACCCTGAGGCACAAGGGGCTCGCAGGTTCGTGGGGGAAGGAAGTCCTCGCCGAAGCCGGGCGGCTCGGCGCCCAGGATGCCCTGCTCCTGTGGCCCGACGGCTCCGTGGCGGAGACGGCCATCGCCGCGGTGGGAATCGAAACAGGCGGCGTCCTGAAGATGCCGCCACCGGAAGGTCGCGTGGCCAGCCTGGCGGAGCGCCTGGAACTACCGGCCTGGGCCCAGTCCAGGGGGCTCCGCATCGAAACGGCGGTGCTTCCCCTCTCCCTGACCATCGAGGGCCGATTGTGGTGCATGAACGCTCTGCGAGGCTTCTGGCCCGCCACCCTTCTGTGAGACGCTTGCCCGAAGGATCGCCCCCATGCCCCTCGCCGACCTGATCGCCGCCTTGCTGCTGCCGGTCCCGCCCTGGCTGGGGTTCTGGCTGTTTCGGCGCAAGGGACGAGTAGGCCTCAGCTATGGCTACTTCCTGGGGGGCATCCTGACCGTCCTGGCCCTGCCTTGGGGGAAGCTCGTGGGATCGCCGGTTCCCACTTCCCAGCTGGGCGGCGCCCTGTTCGGTTTCACCCTCTTCCTCCAATCCCAGCGCGAAGGCGTGCAGGGGATCCGGCGTCTGGCCCTGGGCGTGGGGGGAGCCACCGGCACCCTGCTGCTGCTCCTCCTCCGCCTGCACCTGCCCTGGCAGGAGGTCGCCCACTTCTGGGCCGGAGCCGCCCTGGAAGCGCTGCTCTGGCTGCTCTTCTCCGATCTGGCCTACCGCCTGGCCAAGGGCCGCCAGCTCGAAGTGCGGATGCCCCTGGTGGGGGCGGCCACCCTGGGCCTGGGTGCCCTCGCCCAGATGTTCCTGCCAGCCGGAATCCCCCGGCTTTCCTGGTCCGCCGCCCTGCTCTCGGGAATCCTGCTGGGGCTGGTGGCCCTGCAGCAGCTCCGGTGGCTCCGGAGCCAGGGGGCCTGGGTGGAGGGCCGGGGGGAAGGTCTTCGGCTCGCCCTGGCCCTGCTCGAGCAGAAGAAGGCGGGCGACCAGCCCCAGTTGACCCTCGGCCTGGAGGCCCAGCAGGCCATGTGGCTCGTCGATGCCCAGGGGCGCATCCTCGAATCCAACGGTCCCTTCAGCCAGCTGGCGGGGCTGCCCAGGCAGAGGCTCCGGGGCTATGCGCTGGATGCCATCTTTCAGGGCGGAGACTCCGGGGTCTGGGAGGCATTGCGGAGCCAGCTGCTGCAGTACGGGTGCGCCGCCATGCCGGCCACGCAAGTCAGTGACGACGGCACCTTCCGCCAGGTGGGGCTGGAGGCTTCCACCTTCGATCGCGGGATGGCCCTGGTCTGGATCAGCGACTCGGCCGAGGGTTCCATCGGCCTGAGCGGCGGCGGGCTCCATGAATCCGGGGGCGCGGAGGATGTCCGTCGCTCCCGGGCCAATGCCATGCTCGCGCTGTCCGCCGCGGTCGAACGCCTCCGGGCCAGGATCACCGGGGAGGTGCTCCAGTCCGTGGCGGCCCAGGTCGGCACCGCCGCCGCCCGCCTGGACCCCTCCTCGGCGCCGATGGCCCAGCGCCCCACCGTGGATGGCAGGACCGCCCTCAATCGGGTGCTGGCCCGCCTCCAGACGCTGCTCCCGGCGGGCGGTTCCATCCGCCTGGAGGCGGCGGAACTGTCCCTGGCCATGGACGAGGAGGTTCTGGAGCGCATCGCCACCCACCTGGCCCTGCATGCCATCGAAGGTTCCCGTTCCGCCCGTCTGTCCTTGATCCTCGAGCCCGTGAATCTGGGCCGGAGGATTTTTGGCCTGCTGCACGTGCGGCAGGAGGCTGGCAAACCCCACCGCGTCAGGACACTCTTCGGTCTGGGCTGGCTGCGCCAGTCCGTCATGGATGTCGGGGGTCTGCTGGAACTGGACCAGGACGCCCTGGGGGGTATCCGGCCGCGCATCTACCTGCCGACTGCGGCCCCAGCGACTGCGATCGACCAGGAACGGGCGCTGGAAGGGCGCCAGGTTTGGGTGGTGGATCAGGATCCCCTGGCCCGGGAGGCCCTGCTGACGCTTGTGCAATTGGCAGGAGGACAGGGTCTGGCCTTCGAGGATCTGCGGGACCTGCTCCGCAATACTCGTCGCTCCCAGCAGCCGGATGTCCTTGTGCTTGAACGCACGGCCCAGCTTGAGCGGTTCCACCGTTCCATGCGGGCCTTCCAGAAGGACCCGGTCCCGACTTTGGTGATGGGCCTGGGCCATCCGTTGCCCTTGAATCCCGGTTCTCTGGGCCTCAGCCGGCTGGGCTTCCTGGAGAAACCCTTTCGGCCCGAGGCCTTCCTCGAATCGGTCATGGCCCTGCTAAGCCGTCCGGATGGATCGAATCCGGGGCTGTTGTAGGCTGTCAGAGGTGTTTGGACGCTCTTTGGGAGGTGGCATGACCACGGTTGCGGTGATCCTGGCGGCGGGCCTCGGAACCCGGATGCGTTCCCGGCTTCCCAAAGTCCTCCATCCGGTTCTCGGGGATCCCTCTCTGCTTTGGGTCCTGCGGGCACTGCCGCAGGGGCTCGGGGGCGCCGTCGTGGTGGTCCACCACGGCAAGGAGCTGGTTCTGGAGGCACTGGCGGCTTGGCAGAGGGCTGGCCTGCTGCCCTGCCCCGTCACCACGGTGGACCAGGGGGATCCCCTGGGCACCGGCCACGCGCTCCAGGTCTGCGTGCCGGAACTGGATCGCCTGGGCGCCAGCCAGGTGGTCATCCTGTGTGGCGATGTGCCCCTCACTTCCTCGGCCACGGTAGCCCGGCTCTGCGCCGCGGAGGCCCGGCTGCTGGCCATGGACCTGCCGAATCCCGGTTCTTACGGCCGGGTCCTCCAGCATCCCGATGGCCGGCTTGCCGGGATGGTGGAGGCGAAGGACGCCACACCGGAACAACTGGCCATCAAGGTCGTGAACGGCGGCGCCTATGCCCTGCCCTGGCCCGCTCTGCGCAAGGCCTTGCGGGGGCTCACCAACGACAACGCCCAGAAGGAGTACTACCTCACGGACGCCGTGGCGGCCGTGGCCCAGGCGCTCCCCGTGACCGTGGAGATCTGCGATCCCGAGGAACTGGCGGGCATGAACTCGCGGCAGGACCAGGCCAATCTGCAGGCCGCAGCCCAGCGCCGGATCCAGCGCCACTGGATGGCCGAAGGCGTGACCTTCCTCCACCCCGACTGCACCCTGGTCGGCCCGCGGGTCGAGCTGCAGCGCGACGTGCTGTTGGAGCCCGGCGTGCGCCTGGAGGGCCGGGTCTGCGTGGGCGAGGGCACCCGCATCGGCCAGGGGAGTGTGATCACGGATGCCACACTGGGCGAAGGCGTGGACGTCCGCCCCTACTGCGTCATCCAGCAGGCCCTGGTGGGTGCGGGCGCCAAGGTCGGCCCCTTCGCGCGCCTGCGGGAAGGCACGGAACTGGCGGAAGGCGTGCACATCGGCAACTTTGTGGAAACCAAGAAAGCCAGGCTTCATCGGGGCGCCAAGGCCAACCACCTGTCCTACCTCGGCGATGCTGAGATCGGGGAAGGGTCCAACATCGGGGCTGGCGTCATCACCTGCAACTACGATGGCGTGAACAAGCACCGCACTCTCATCGGCAGGAACGTCTTCGTGGGCTCGGACACCCAGCTCGTGGCTCCCGTGGTCATCGGCGATGGCGCCATGATCGGGGCCGGAACAACCATCACCGGGGATGTGCCCGCCGATGCGCTGGCCCTCAGCCGAACCCCGCAGGTCAACCGCGAGGGCACGGCTTCACGCATCCGGTCAAGGCAGAAGAAGAGATCTGGCTAGGGTAAGCTGATTCTTTAGGTTCGGAGCCCCATGGTCCTGACAGCAATCGACAAGGTTGGCGCTGCCGTGCTGAAGGCGACCGATACCTTCGGTGATTTCGCGGTCCTCGCGGGGCGGGCGTTTGCAGCCATCTTCAAGCGCCCCTTCGACGTCAAGAATCTGCTGTTCCAGTTCCAGTCCGTGGGAGTGAATTCGATCCCCGTGGTGGTACTCACGAGCCTGGCGGTGAGCATGGTGTTCGCCGTGCAGCTCGCCTTCGGATTCAAGCAATTCCAGGCGGAGGGTTTGGCCTCCCAGGTGGAGGGCCTGGCCATCA
The DNA here is from genome assembly GCA_025363715.1 of Holophagaceae bacterium. GTDB lineage: Bacteria > Acidobacteriota > Holophagae > Holophagales > Holophagaceae > Geothrix. The sequence continues at coordinate 28,173 of JANYLR010000014.1, forward strand.
TCCGCGAGCTGGGACCGGTCATCACCGGCCTCATGCTCTCGGGGCGTGTCGGGTCCGCCATGGCCGCCGAACTGGGCACCATGCAGGTCACGGAGCAGATCGACGCCCTCGAATGCCTGGCCACGGACCCCATTCACTACCTCTTCGTGCCGCGGCTGCTGGCTTCGATGCTGGTCGTCCCCCTGCTGACCGTAGTGTCCGTCTACATCGGCTTCTGGGGCGGCTACCTCATCCTGGTGGGCGTGGAGGGGCAGAGTGCCTATGTCTACGGCAACGAGTTCTACAAGCTGCTGGCCTTCCGTGACCTCCGCATCGCCATCTACAAGGCCTTCGTGTTCGGGATGATCATCGCCCTGGTGGGCTGCTGGAAGGGCTACCGAACCCAGGGCGGGGCCGAAGGCGTGGGCAACGCCCCCACCAGCAGCGTGGTGACGAGTTCCTTGTGGATCCTGATTTCCGACTTCTTCCTGACCAAACTGATGCTGGTGTGACGACATGGCCGTAATCGATGTCGTCAACCTCTCCAAGGCCTTCGGTCCGAAGGTCGTGCTGTCGAACGTGAACCTCCAGGTGGAGGAGGGCGAAAGCCTCGTGGTATTGGGTGGGTCCGGCACCGGCAAGACCGTCCTGCTCCGCAACATCATGGGCCTGCTGACCCCCGACTCCGGCCATGTGGCTGTCGAGGGCAAGATCATCGCCCAGCTATCCCGGAAGGAGCTCTTCGAGGTCCGCCAGAGCATCGGCATGTGCTTCCAGATGGCCGCCCTGTTTGACTCCATGACCGTGTTCGAGAACGTGGCCTTCGGCCTCCGGCGGCACCACAAGATGACCGAAGCCGAGGTCCGCGCCCGGGTGGAAGAGTGCCTGTCCATGGTGGGCATGAAAGAGACCGAAAAGCTCAAGCCGGCGGAACTTTCGGGGGGGATGAAGCGGCGCGTGGGCTTCGCCCGGGCCATCGCCCTCAAGCCCAAGATCCTGCTCTTCGACGAGCCCACCACGGGCCTCGACCCGGTGATGACGGATGTCATCGGCCGCATCATTCTCGACCTGAAGCACGAGCTGGGCATCACCAGCATCACCATCACCCACGACCTCAAGTCGGCGTTCGAGATCGGTGACCGGATCGCCCTGCTCTTCCGCGGCGAGTGCATCGCCTGCGAGGCTCCCGCTGCCTTCAAGGTGAATCCCCATCCCGTCATTCAGCAGTTCCTGCGGGGAGACGCGGATGGTCCCTTCCTTCAGGACCCGCCACCGCCCAAGCGCAAGAGCATGAGCAACTCAAAGGAGGCCCACGCATGAAGCTGGAAACCAAGGTCGGCCTCTTCTTCACCGGCGCCATCGTCCTGACAGGGGTGCTCATCTTCCGGACCGAGAAGCTGGAATTCGGCGGGAAGCGCAACCAGTCCGAACGCTTCACCTTCTTCGACCAGGTGGCGGGCCTGAACCTCCAGAGCGCCGTCCGCATCGCCGGCGTCAAGGTGGGTGATGTCCGCACCATTGCGCTTGAAAAGGGGAAGGCCAGGGTCCTGGTGGGAATCTCGAACGATGTTCCGATTTACGCCGACGCCACCGTGTCCCTGGGCTCCATCGGCATCCTGGGTGAGAAATTCGTCGATCTGGATCCGGGCCATAGCGCGAAAGGCCCCTTCCCGGAGGGGGCTCCGCTGCCCAGCAAGGCCGGGGTGAGCCTCGACAACCTCATGGAAACGCTTTCTGACATTGGCAAAAACGTAAAGGGTGTCACTCAGGCCCTGAATGAATCCATGGGTGGCGAGCAGGGCCGTCAGAAGCTCGACGAGATCGTGGACAACATCCGGGTGCTGACGGCCGAGTTCCGCTCCATGGCCCAGGAGAACCACGGTGCCATCAACAACACCATGGCGAACGTGGAGGCCCTGTCCAACGACCTGCGGGACAAACTGCCCAAGCTGGCCCAGCAGTTCGAGTCCGTAGGCAAGAACCTCAATGCCATCCTCGAAGAGAACCGCCCAGAGCTGAAGGGCGTGATGGGCGATGCGCGCAAGCTGGCCCAGAGCTTCCAGGGCACGGCCGACAATCTCAAGACGCTCACCGATCGCATCAACAGAGGCGAAGGCACCATCGGCAAGCTGCTCAACGACGAGACGACAGTCAAGAAACTCAACGAAGCCGTGGACAACGTGAACAACATGCTGGGTGGGTTCAACAAGATGGACTTCCGCCTCGACATGAACGCGGCCCAGTGGGACAAACGCAAAGACAGCCGAGTCGGCCTCGACCTGGAGATCGCGCCCCGTCCCGACTACTGGTACGCCCTGGGCATCGGCTCCACCCCGGATGGCAAGATTAGTGAAAGCCTGCGCACCACCACCCAGCTGGATCCGGTCACGGGCCAGCCCGTAACCGTGCTCGAGAGAAGCCAGTTCGTCACCACGGATCGTGCCTTCACCGCTTCGGCGCAGTTTGCCAAGCGCATCGGTGCCGCAGTCTTCTCCGCGGGCATCGTGGAAGGCAAGGGTGGCGGCGGCCTGGAATTGCGCACCCTGGAAGGGGATCGCCTCCGGCTGGGACTGCTTGCCTACGATTTCTCCAAGCGCGAGGACAAGCCAAACCCCCGCTATCGCTTCACCACCAGCTACCAGTTCTGGAAGGGGGCCTATGTCCAGGCCGGTGTCCAGGACATCGGCAACAAGGATTTCCGCACGGTCTTCTTCGGGGGAGGCCTGCGCTGGAAGGACGATGACCTGAAAAAGATGATCGGGCTCGCGGGGGTCGGCAAGTGAAGGATCTCCGCGCCCTGCCCTCGCCCGGTCCTCTGCCGGAGGAAAGGGGCGCCCTGTTCCTCTGGGTGCGGCGTGGCATCCCCTTGGCATTGGCGGCGGGTTCTTTCCTTGGTGCCATCTTCCATGGCGCAGGACGCGGGTGGTGGATGCTGGCAGGCGTTGGCGCCATGGCCGCGGCTTGGCCCAGCTTCCTCCGGGGCGGGGCGTTTCTCCGCAACCGAGCCGCGGTCATGCGCCAGGACAGCCTGTGGGCCCATGCGTTCCGCCCCCTGGCCCGGCGGCTGGGCCTGGAGGATGCCTGGATCCTGTCCTTCTGTGGCTACAACAACCGCCGGGTGCGCAACGCCTTTGGGGGGCATCGCGCACGGCGAGTCCTCATCCTGCTGCCCCACTGCATCCAGATGGCCCGCTGCAAGGCGGGCATCCTTGATGAACTTGAAGCCTGTTATGACTGCGGACTTTGCCCCGTGGGCGACTACATGAATGCCGCCCTGCTGAACCGCTGGGAGGGCCGCATCTTCAACCGCAGCCACAAGGCCTACCGGGATGCCCGGGAGTACCGGCCGGACCTCATCGTGGCCGTGAGCTGCACCGACCGCCTGCTCAAGGGCCTCACGAAGCTGCCGGAGATCCCCTCGTACGTGATCCCCCTCGCCCTGCCCCACGGCATGTGCGTGGACACGGACTTCAACGTACCCCACCTGTTGGCGGCCATGGAGAGTCTGGTGGAGCCCCGGCGCCCCCATGGCGAGGTCCAGCCCCTCCGGCGCGAGGGCATCGCATGACGGGGAAGCACTACCCCGTCCGCCAGTTTTTTGAAGGCCTGATGGGCGCCAGGGCCCTGCCCTATCTTCTACACCTGCGGCCCCTGGAATGGCCCATCATGTCGGCGCACTTTCTCCTGGGCACGCTGCTGGCCGCAGGATGGGGACTGAAGGCGGGCCCCACCCTGCTCGGCTGGCTCGTCTTCGTGGCCCTGATGAATGGCGGCACCCTGGCCATCAACAGCGCCTTCGACAAGGACGAAGGGGACATCGGGTACCTGAAGGCTCCGCCCAAGCCTCCCGAACACCTGCTGCTCTTTTCATGCGTCCTGCTGGGCGCTGCGACCCTCCTCGGCTTCCTGCTGCCCCTGCCCTTCGCCTTCATCAACCTGGCCTGCGTGATCATGAGCGTGCTGTATTCCGTGCCCCCGCCCCGGCTCAAAGCCAGGGCCGGCTGGGACCTGCTCATCAACTGCCTGGGCTTCGGGCTGGCCACTCCCCTGGCTGGGTGGGCGTTGACCGGACGGCCCTTCAGCCGGGCCATCCTGCTGGCCTCCATCGGCTTCGCCTTCCTCTTCGCGACACTCTATCCCATGACCCAGATCTACCAGGTGGCCGAGGACAGCCGCCGGGGGGACTATACGTTGGTGATCCGGGTAGGGGTGGGCCGCAGCCTCTGGCTCGCCCTGGTCGCCGCCCTGGTGGCCCATGGCTGCTTCCTGGCCGGGATCCTGCCCCTGGGACGGACTCCGCTCTATCTCCTTCCCTCCCTGCTGGGCTGGCTGGCGGTTCTCGCTCCCTGGCTGCGGGGCTGGCGAACCTGGACGAATTCCCGGCACGAAGCTGGCATGTACTGGGGATTGGGTGCCTGGGCCGTCACCGATTTGAACATGCTGGCCTTGCTTTGGCCCCCGCACTCATGACCAAGTGACCCGGAAACAGCATCTGTGACTTATGTTACGACCTGTTAACAAAGTCCGCTGCCATGCCGATAGACTGGGAATAAGTTCGGACAATCGGATTCTTCTGGAGCAAGCATGGGAATCAGCAAGGGCATGGTGTGGCTGGGGTTGTTGGGGGCCGGATGGATGGTTCTGTCCGCCAGCACACCGGCGCCGGTCCGCCTGGCCCTGAGATCCGGCTTCGCCCTGGTACTGGACCAGAACACGGGTCAGACCCTGGTGGAAAAGCAGGCCGGAGTGGCCGTGCCCATCGCCTCGCTCACCAAGCTCATGACGGCCATGGTGTTGCTGGACGCCCACCTGGATCCCCAGGAACTGCTGACGATCACCAGCGAGGATAAGGATTCGCTCCGCCATAGCCGCTCCCGGCTGCCCGTGGGCACCCGCCTGCCGCGGGAGCAGGCGCTGCTGCTGGCCCTGCTGGCCTCGGAAAACCGCGCCGCCCACGCCCTGGGGCGGACGTTCCCGGGTGGACTCCCTGCCTTCGTCCAGGCCATGAATGCCAAGGCTCAGCACTTAGGGCTCAACGGCGCCCGGTTCGAGGATCCCACCGGCCTGTCCAGCGGCAACGTGGCCACCGCCTGGGATCTGGCCCGCATCCTCCAGGCGGCCTATGCCTACCCTGAAATTCGTGATTTCAGCACGCGCCCCGAGACCACGCTTCAGGCCGGACGCCGCAGCATCCAGTTCCCCAACACCAACGCCCTGGTGCGCAATCGGCGGTGGAGCATCGGGCTCTCCAAGACGGGCTATATCGAAGAGGCGGGCCGCTGCCTAGTCATGCAGGCCATGCTGGCCAATCGCCCTGTGCTGGTCATCCTGCTGGATTCCTGGGGCAAGTACTCCCGCCTGGGCGATGCCAACCGCATCAAGCAGTGGATGGAAGCCCGGCTCGGCGCCAAGTCCTGACCGCCCCGTGCTGACGCCCGGCACCCTGCCCCCGTTCCCGCTACGCTGGGGGTTTTCGACCCGCCTGGATCCACCCGAGGAGCTTCCACCTCGGCGGCTGAACCAGGTCCATCGCTGTGGCGTGGTTGAAGCCTCCAGCGCGGTGGCCGACGCCGACGGGATCTGGACCACGACACCCGGCGTCCGCATCGGTGTGCGCGTGGCCGACTGCGTGCCCGTGCTGCTGGCCGGTCCATTGGCCGGAGGCCGGCCCTGGGTCGCGGCCCTGCATGCGGGCTGGCGGGGTGCCACGGGCCAGGGCGATCCGGACCCTGGCGGCGGCATCCTCCGCCGGGGCGTGGCCCGCTACCGCGCCCTGGGCGGTGAACCAGCCCGGTTGGCTTGGGCCTTCGGTCCCGCCATCCTGGTCTGCCACTTCGAGGTGGGCCCGGAGGTCATCCAGGCCGCCCGCCAGGATCCTGCCTGGCAGGAAAACCTTGCCGCGGTAGGCCCTGCCGGCAAGCCCCACCTGGATCTGCACGGCTTGCTGCGGGCCCAGGCCCTGGACCTGGGCTTGGAGCCGACCCGGGACGGCAGCGTGGCTCTCTGCACGGTCTGTCGGCCAGACCTCCTGTACTCCTATCGCCGGGGCGAAACCACCGGCCGCCAGTGGGGCTGGATCGAGATCGGCTAACCTGGAACCTGAAGCCCTGAGGCCTGAAGCCTGAGGCCTGAGGACAGCCATGTTCAACATCACAGATATCCGCATCACGAAGGTGGATGGCGACGACAAGCTCAAGGCCTTCGCCGCCCTGGTCATCGAAGATTGCTTCCTGGTGGGCGATCTGCGCGTGGTGGAAGGCGAGGATGGCTACTTCGTGGCCATGCCCAGCCGGCGCAAACGGGACGGCAGCTTCAAGGACATCGCCTATCCACTGAACAACAACCTCCGCGAGGAAATCGAGGAGAAGGTGTTGTTGGCCTACGAAACGGCCACGGGTCACCGGGCCATCAGCCGCATCGAGCGGGGCGAAGCCGCCTCCGTGCGCCCTGACCTGCTTGGGGTGGAGGAGTTCGGGTTCACCCCCAAGGCCAGTTCCTGAGCGGAACCTCGGGCTTGGGCGAGACGTGAAGCCGCGCTATGCTTGGTTTTCCGCCTGGGGAGTAGCCAAGTGGTAAGGCAGCAGGTTTTGATCCTGCGTACCGAGGGTTCGAATCCTTCCTCCCCAACCAATTGGCCGCCGCAAGGCGGCCGTTTGCGTTGGGGAGCGCTTGAAGGATTCGAAGTCACAGAATCGCTGGCAGGCTGACTCGGGCCCTTCCTGGGCCCTCGCCCTACGGGCCGTCGCCCATGGCGCCGGTCCTATTTGCCATTCCTGGCAAATGGTGGCGCCCGGGGAGGCAGTCCGGGGGACAGCCGGAACGGATCAGCGCCGTGCCAGCGATTCGTGCGGCCGGAGGGTCATGCGTAGCGTGACGCGGAGGGGATCCTTCCTCCCCAACCAATGCTGTCCGGGGGTCCCGCGCTTCGCGCCTCCATGTGATGCGGTGCTCTGCACCGCTCCCATTCGCCTCCGGCTCATGGACACGGAGCCTCCCCCCGGGTCCCCGCGCGCAGATGCGGCTTAGCCGCGACTGCGCTTGATCAGCCTCTGAGGAAGGATTGGAACCCGAGGGCACCCTTCCTGTTAAAGCTGGAACCTCAGGCTCCGGTTGCCGCTGAGGTCCACGGATTCGGTCTTGCTGCCCTTGGTGCCGCGGACAGTGATGGTGTGCCGGCCCTGGGCGACGATGACGCTGCTGCCATCGCTTTCGATGCCCGTATCCTGGCCATCCACCAGGACCTTGCCGGTCCCTGGGAAGGTCTCGACAGTGAGGGTGGCGAGGCCTGGCACCGTGAGGGCCGCCGTCTGGCCGGCGATGATGGTGATGGCGCGGGTGTCCCGGTAGAAATGGCGGGGGCTGGCCAGTTCCAATTGATGATTTCCAGGGGGCAAGGTCAACTTCGATCCGGGGCTGCATTCACCCAGATCCTTGCCGTCGGCCTTCACACGGACACTGAAGCCGCCGGCCAGTTTGAGGGCGCCAGGGGCCTTGGGATCCAGGGGCGGCTCGGGGCGGGTCTCGGCGGTGGTAGCTTCCTTCAATTCGAAGGCCCGGCCTCCCGGCACTTCGCCCGGACCGAAGTCCAGGGCCGCTCCGAGCCTGTCCTTGGTGAAGGTGAGCCGGTGGGCCAGCCCCTGGTTCCAGCGCACCTTGAGGGGCGTGATGCCCTCCAGGGCCTTCTCATCCAGCACCACCATCGCGCCCTGGGGGGCGGAATCCAACAGCTCCTCCGTGAGGATGGGCTGCAATGGGAAGGCGGGCGGCGCGTCGCCGAGTTTGAATTCGTAAAGGGTGGGCTGATGCCCCTTCAGTTCCAGCCGAAGCCTGTCGCCGGGTACCAGGAGCTGGTTCATGGGCGTGCCACCCACCGCCAGGTCGTTCAGGAACACCTTGGCGGCCGTGGGCATGGAATTGATCTGCAGCCGCGTTCCCCGGGGGCCCTTGAGGAAGAACCAGCCACTTCCCAGGACCACCGCCAGACCCACCGCGGCAAACCAGGGCCAGCTGGCCTTCCGCGTCTCGGAACGGGGCACCAGCATGGTTTCATCGAAGGAGGTGGAGACGATCTCCGGCAGGGGCGCCTCGCCGCCCATCCGCAGGAGGCCCAGGACTTCCCGCCGGTCCTCCTTGGCCAGTTCGGTGACGGCATCCAGCAGCTCTCGCACAAAGGCGGTGCAGGATGGGTGACGCTGCTCGGGCCTCTTGGCCAGCACTTTGTCAAAGACGCGCCGCCAGCCCTCGGGCAGGACGCCCAGAACAGGAGGCTGCACCTCGATGGGAGGCTCGTTCACGATGCGGTAGAGGATGGTGTTGATGGAGGAGCCTGGGAATGGCGACTGCCCGCTCATGAGCTCGAAGATCAGCACTCCGAAGCTGAAGATGTCGGAGCGGCTGTCCACCATCCCTTCCTTGATCTGCTCTGGGCTGGCATAGCTGGGGGTACCTAGGAAGGTGCCCGTCTGGGTGAGGCTGGCATCCTCCCGCTTCGCGATGCCGAAGTCCATCAGCTTGGCTCGCCCATCTTCGCCCACCATCACGTTTCCGGGCTTCACATCCCGATGGACGATGGCCTTGGCGTGGGCATGGTCCAGGGCCTCCGCCAGTCCAACCGCGATCCGGAGCTTCTCCTTCATGGACAGGGCTGGACCGTTCTTGATGATCCCGTCCAAAGGCTTGCCTGCCACGAATTCCATGGCCAGAAAGGGGCCGTGGCCTTCGACCTCGCCCACATCATAGATGGCCACGATCCCTGGGTGGTTGAGCAGGCCCGAGACTTCCGCCTCGCGCTGAAACCGGGCCAGGTATTCGTGCTGATCGGCCTCCGTTCGCACGGCATCCAGCTTCATGAGCTTGATGGCCACTTTCCGCTTGATCCGGGGATCCTCTGCCAGCACGACACTTCCCATGGCCCCGGACCCCAGCAGGCACAGCACCTGGTAGCGGCCGATCATCTTGGGGAGGTTCAGGTTGTCGAGATCACCCATGGTTGCCATCCTACCGGACGCATCGGAGATGAGGCGCCTGTTTGTTAGGTTTATCGTGGTTTTTCCAAGAACTTGTGACAGAATAAAGACAGGCCTGTGGACACGGGCTGTGGAGGGTTTGTTCCGTGATGGAAGTCGTCAAAACTGTCGTGCTCGTCACCTACTTCACGTTGCTCTCCATTTTGAGCGTCTATGGGGCACACCGCCTCTGGATGCTCCTCCTCTACTACCGCCACAAGAGCGCTGTGCCCCAGCCCCAGGGCGATGCGAACTACCTCCCCGTGGTCACGGTCCAGCTTGCCGTGTTCAATGAGATGAACGTCATCGAGCGGCTCATGGACTACGTCGTCAAGATGGACTGGCCCAAAGAGAAGCTCGAGATCCAGGTTCTGGACGATTCCACGGATGACACGGTCAAGGTGGCCAGCGCCGTCGTGGACCGCTACAAGGCCCTGGGCTTCGACATCCACTACCTGCATCGGACGGACCGCACGGGTTTCAAGGCCGGCGCGCTGTCCGAAGGCCTCAAAGTCGCCAAGGGCGAACTGGTGGCCATGTTCGATGCCGACTTCCTACCCACGGAGGATTTCCTCCGCAAGGCGGTCCCCCATTTCGCCAATGAGAAGGTGGCCTTCGTCCAGGGCTGCTGGGCCCACCTGAACCGCGAGTTCTCGCTCCTGACCCAGGTCCAGGCCATTCTGCTCGATGGCCATTTCGTCTTCGAGCACACCGCCCGCAACCGCTCCAAGGCCTTCTTCAACTTCAGTGGCACCGCTGGCATGTGGCGCGTTTCAGCCATCGCCGACGCAGGCGGGTGGGAGCACGACACCATCACCGAGGACGCAGACCTGTCCTACCGCGCCCAGCTCAAGGGGTGGCAGGGCATCTATCTGAAGGATCTCGTGGTTCCCGCCGAGTTGCCCGTCGAGGTCAACGCCTTCAAGAGCCAGCAGCACCGCTGGGCCAAGGGCAATGCCCAGGTCATCCGCAAGCTCATGAAGACCATCTGGAAGTCCAATGAGAGCCTGCACACCAAGCTGGAGTGCTGGTTCCACCTTACGGCCAACTGCAACTACATGCTGATGGTGGTTCTCTCCGTCATCATGGTGCCCGCCATGGTGTTCCGGGCTGGCACGCCCATCCACATCCTGCTGCTCACAGACGGTCCCTTCTTCCTGCTCAATGCGGTGAGCGTGGGCCTCTATTTCGGCCTCTCCCAGAAGGAGCTGACCGACAACACTGGCTGGAAATCCCGCCTGAAGTACATCCCCGGGCTCATGGGCCTGGGCATCGGCCTCGCCCTGAACCAGGCCAAGGCCGTGCTCGAAGGATTTTTCACGGACGACAAGGAATTCAAGCGCACCCCGAAATACGGCGTGGATGCCAACGGCAACTCCGCCACCAAGCGGGCCTACAAGGTGCCCAAGAGCCTCATGACCTTCCTGGAACTGGGCTTCGCCATCTACTACTTCGGCGCGGTGCTGGTGGCCATTTACATCCGCAAGTGGGCTTCCGTACCCTTCCTCTGGTTATTCTTCAGCGGCTTCTCCTATATGAGCATCCTCTCCCTGGCCGACGTGAAGCTGTTCCGCCGCTTGGCCATGGACGAGCCCGCCGACGATGCCCAGAGCGCCGCGAACTTCGTGCAATAGCGCAAGCAGCCGATAAGGGCCCATGGCCCGACCTGGATCCTCCCGTCCCCGAGCAGCCGCTCTCCGCTACCGGCCAGAGGCGCCTTTCCAGGATGCCGCGCCCCGTCTCATCGCCAAGGGCCAGGGCCTCCTCGCTGAGCGCATTCTGGATTTGGCCCGGCAGCACGGTGTGTCCATTTCCAAGGATCCCGATCTGCTCTCGGCTCTGGAACCCCTGGAGCTGAACCGGCTCATCCCCCCGGAGCTCTTCCAGGCCGTGGCCGTCCTCCTCGCCGCCCTCTATCGGGCCAACAAGGGTCTGTCTCCCCAGTGATCGATCTCCACTGCCACTCTCTCCATTCCGACGGCACGGACACGCCGGAGGGGTTGGCCCTGCTTGGAGACGAGGCCCAGCTGACGGCCCTCTGCCTCACGGACCATGACACCCTTGGGGGCGTCGGGGCCTTCCTGGCCATGCAGCCCAGGGTGAAGGTGCGGCTCCTGGCTGGCACCGAGCTTAGCTGCCACTTCCTGGGTCGCTCCCTTCATGTGCTTGGCCTGCTGGTGGACCCCGCCGATGCCCGGTTCCAGGCGCGGCTAGAGGAACTGCGCGGCCGTCGCGAGGACCGGAACCGCCGCATGGTGGCCCGACTGGCGGAGCTGGGCTTTCCCATCACCCTGGAGGACGTCCAGGCCCACGCCAATACGCCCCTGCTCTCCCGCGTGCACTTTGCCCTGGCCCTGGCCGCCAGGGGCTTCGTGCGGCGGCCGCCCGATGCTTTTGTAAAGCTCATCGGCGATGACTGTCCCGGCTTCGTACCCCGGCAGGAATTGAGTCCCTCGGAAGCGGCCCGTTGGATCCGCGAAGCCGGGGGCGTGCCTGTGGTCGCCCACCCGGGCCGCTTCGCGGGCGGCACCTTCCGCTGGGAAGACGCCATGGCGGAGCTACAAAGACAGGGCCTGGAGGGGCTCGAGGGCTATTACGGCGAGTTCCGGGCCGCGGAACAGAAGTACTTCGTTGCCCTGGCCTCAAGGCTGGGCATGGTCGTCACAGGCGGCAGCGACTACCACGGCGCCCACAAACCGGGCCTACGCCTGGGGCGTGGGAGTGGCGGGCTGAAGGTGCCGGATGAGTTGTTGGAGCGCCTGGAAACCCAGCAAAGGTTTGGCAGCTACCACTGAGTGTCGATACGCTGGAAAGACTGAGGCCTACATGTCCAACCGGATCCTCCTCGTGGAGGACGACCCCATCAATGTGAAATTCATCCAGACGGTGCTCGTCAAGAAGGGCGGGTACGAGGTCCTCGTCTCGGAAGAGGTGGACGAGATCCTCCGACTCGCCCGCGAAACGGATCTGGCCGCGGTGATCATGGACGTCAGCCTCTCCCGCTCCAGCTACGAGGGCCAGAAGGTGGATGGCATCTTCATCACCCAGCTGCTCAAGAAGGACGCGGCCACCCGCCACATCCCGGTCCTGCTGGCCACGGCCCACGCCATGTTCGGCGACCGAGAGAAGTACCTCGAACTGACCGGCGCCGAAGGCTACATTGCCAAGCCGATCCACGATCCGGCCACGCTCATCGAGGCGGTGAAGGCCGTCATCGGCTCCTGACCATGGCTCTGAAACCTCCACCCCTGGCCACCTACCGCCTGCTGATCGAATTCGATGGCAGCCGGTTCCAGGGCTGGCAGAAGCAGGGGGCCAAGCAGTCGCGGGAAGGCGTCCGCACCGTGGCCGGCAGCATCGAGCATGTCCTCCATGACGCCGGCCTGCGCCTGGTGTACCTGGGCGGCGCCGGCCGTACGGATGCCGGAGTCCATGCCCTGGGCCAGGTGGCCCACCTGCACCTGGAAGCCCGGGACGCGCCCCGCCCTAGCGAATTGCGGCGCCTCCTCGACAGCGCCCTGCCCCAGGACATCGCCATGCGCGATGTCCGCAGCTGCCCACCGCGATTCCACTCCCGCCATGACGCGATGGACCGCACCTACCTCTACCAGATCAGCCGCCGCCGCAGCGCCTTTGGCAAGCCCTGGATCTGGTGGGTGAAGCGGAGCCTGGACCTGGACCGGCTCACCCAGGCCTGGTCGGCCTTTGAAGGCGACCAGGAAGTCACCGCCTTCGCCGACCTCGATCCCGAGGAAGACGGCCACGCCCGCATTTTCCAGTGCGAGGTGGCCGAGGCTGGGGCCCTCATCCTCCTGCGGGTCCGCGCCACCCACTTCTTCCGCCGCCAGGTGCGCCGCATGGTCGGCGCCTCCGTGGCCTGCGCCCTGGGCGAGGAGGAACCCCGCCGCGTGCGGGAGGATCTCCGGAATGCCACCGAGGCCGCCAATCTCTTCTGGGGCGCCAAGGCCGCACCGGCTTCAGGGTTGTTTCTCGAATCCGTGCGGTATCCAGGCGACCCCGAGCCCGGCCCCATCCGCTCGACCCTCTTCATCCCCTGACCGGAGCCCTATGCTCACCCGCGACGAAGCCTGGCAGCTGCTCTGCGACTGGACGCCCTCCGACAAGCTGCGCACCCACGCCCGGGCCGTGGAGCTGGTGATGCGCGACCTGGGGGCCCGCCTGGGCGAGGACGCGGAGCGCTTCGGCCTGGCCGGCATGCTGCACGACGCCGACTACGACCGCTGGCCAGAGGAGCACCCGAAGCGCGTCGTGGCCTGGCTGCGGGAGCGCGGCGATGAAGACCTGGCCCATGCCATCAGCGCGCATTACACCCGTTGGGGCGTGGCCTACGACAGCCTGCTGGACAAGGCCCTGCTGGCTTCCGATGAGATCACGGGCTTCGTTATGGCCTGTGCCCTGGTGCGCCCGACCCGCACCGAGGGGCTGGAACCTAAAAGTGTGAAGAAGAAGCTGAAGGACAAGGCCTTCGCCGCTGGTGTGGACCGCTTCGAAGTGGCCGAGGGCCTGCGCATGCTCATGGAAGCCGTGGGTGGCACTGAGGACGAGCACCTCGCTCGCATCATCGCCGTGCTGCACGAGCACCGGGCGGAGCTTGGGCTGAGCTGAAATTCCGATCTACCGGCCCTTGGCAGGATGGAGGAAAGTGTCCACCGCCTCCAGGAACATCCGGGGCTGGTCCACGAAGGTCATGTGCCCACTGTTGGGAAACACCACGAGGCGGGAGCCCGGGATCAGGCGATTCATCTCCCTGGAGAGGGAGGGGTCGCACTCGTCGTGGTCGCCCACGGTGATGAGGGTGGGGATCTTGATGCTCGGCAGCCGGTCGGCGTACTCCGCGGACTTCAGGTTGCCGTCGATGATGAATTCGCCATGGGAGCCCCACATCTCCCGGTAGACGGCCCAGTCGTCCGGGGCGCTTCCGCTCGGATCGAAGCGCGGGTCGGGGCGGGCGCCGTAGAGGTAGGGGAAGTAGCCCAGGCCCCAGGCCGCCTCGGCGTACTCGGCCGGATAGCGCCCCTGCTGGTAGGGCTTGCCCTTGCCGAAGAGCCCCTCGGCCTCCATGCGGTCGATGGTGGCGCGCAGCTCCGCGGGCATCTTCGCCTTCATCTTCACGAAGACCTCGTTCATGGCCTGGGTGGAGTGGAAGGTGCTGCAGAGGATCAGGAGGGAGAGGCTGCCCGGATACTTCAGCGCGTAGGCCTGGGCCAGCACGCCCCCGCAGGAGTGGCCCAGCACCGCGACCTTGCCCAGGCCCAGGGCCTTGCGCACGGCCTCCACATCGTCCGCCATGGCCTCCACCGTGTAGCCCGCAGGATCCTCCAGCTTCTGGGAACGGCCAGAGCCTCGCTCATCGATGAATATCAGGCGGTTGCGCCGGGCCAGCGGGAGCAGGTGGGGCAACAGGTAGTTGTGGGTGGCTCCAGGACCGCCGTGGAGCAGGATGAGGGGTTCCCCCTTCCCCACGGTCTTCACATAGACCAGGACGCCACCACAATCCACAAACTGTTCCTGGACCGGGAAAACCATGGCTGCCGGCGGGGCTGCAGTGAGCCCGCGGGAGGTGAGCAACAAGACGAAAGCCAGCATGACTTTTCGGAATCGGTGGTGGTTCATGGCTGCTCCGTGGACAGATGGCCATTGTGTTCACGGCGTCTGATCCAGGTCAACGCATGACCATCAACCGCGGGTGGCGGGCGTCAATGCGTGACGACATAGGCCTCGCCCACCACCTCGGCCACGCGCTTCCGCCTCAGGATGAGGGTGCGCAGGTACTCCTGTTTCTCCAGGATGGCTTTCTTGCGCAGCGATTCATCCGGCGTGGCCTTGGGCCCTTCTACGGGATCGCACAGCCGGTCCAGCTCGCCACGGAGCCGGGCCTCGGCCGCGGTCACCCGGATGACTCGGATCTCCCGGCGGTCGGTGGGGGCACCCCAGTTGTTCTCCGTCCAGAGGGGCTCGACCGCGACCTCTGCCAGCACCAGGCTGGCCCGGCCATCGGGGCCGGGCCGCTGCTCGAAGCGGACCCTCAGGGCGGCTCCGTCCCGGTTGTCCCCTGCGGCCACAGGAAACTGGTCAGCCCGGTACATCCGGTCCTGGTTGCTGATGAAATTGCCCAGGGAGTAGGCCACCAGGGCTTTGCGGCCCTCGACCTCCAGCTGCTCGACGGGCTGGAGCACATGGGGGTGATGGCCCAGGATCAAATCACAGCCGGCGGCCACCAGGGCCCGAGCAAGGTCCCGCTGCCGCTTCGTAGGCTGGTGCTGGTATTCATTGCCCCAGTGGAGGCTCACCACCACCAGATCCGCCTTTGCCCTCGCCTCGTGCACGGCCAGGAGGGCCGGTTCCAGATCCATCCTGCGGACCCAGGGTTCCGTGGCCCGCCGGTTGAGGTCGAGGTTGAACAGGTCCGTGAAGCCCAGGAAAGCCACCCGGAGCCCCTTCTGCTCGAGGATCTGGGTGGTCTCCGCCGAGGCCCGGTCCTCTCCGGTTCCAAGCGCCGTCAGCCGCTCGGCCCGCAATCGCCCAAGCGTTTCCCGGACGCCCTTGGCCCCCTGGTCGAAGGCGTGGTTGTTGGCCGTGGAAAGCACCGTGAAGCCGCTGGCACGGAGGGCCGCTGGAAGCGATTCCGGCGCATTGAACTGGAAGGGCTGGCCGGGCTGGCCCGTGGCAGGCGCCACCGGCGTCTCCAGGTTGCCGAAGGCCAGGTCCGCCCCCTGGAACAGCGGCACCAGGTCCGCCCAGAGGGCCGGGAAGCCGGCCGGATCAAGGGCGGCTGCGCGCTTGACGTCCTGGTGCATGAGGATATCGCCGACAGCGACCAGGCTGAGGGTGGCCGGGGGTGGCGGGGGGGGCTGCTCCGCTCGGGGCCTGCAACTGCCGACACCCAGCGCCAGCAGGCCGGCCAACCACGGAATGAGGCGATCCTTCAAGCCCATTCCTCTGGTCCGTAGTAGACCTCCACCGGGAGGCCGGGCAGGCGGCTCCGCAGGCTGGCGGCCACCGCATCCAACTCGAGGCGGCGCAGGGGCCGAGCCTCGGGCTCGGGGGTCGGCCGGGCCACGGTATAGAGCTGGATGGCCTGGAGCTGGCCGCCCTGCGCCAGGATGTATTCCAGTCGACCGCAGTAGGCCTCCAGTTCGGCTTCGCTGGGACCCTGGCCCCGCCAATCCAGGAAGAGCGTCTGGATGATGATTGGCCAGCGGCAGGCCGTGGCCAGCAGATTGTCGAGGATGCGCCCGAAGGGGATCTGGCTGCGGCAGATCTCGCGGTAGTAGGCCTCCGTACCCGCATCGAGCTTGGCCCAGATCTCTCCCTGGTTCGCCATCAGGGTGTCCAGCCCCCTGACCACCTCCGCTGCCTGGAGGCGGCTGGAATCCGTGATGAGCACCAGCTTCACCTGGTCCAGTCCCCGCTGCGCCTTAAGCCGCGCGACCCGGGCCACCACGTCGGGGAATTCCCGAGCCGTGGTGGGTTCCCCGTCGCCGCTGAAGGCGATGTCGTTGAGCCGCCGCTGCTCGGGCCGGGCCGAATCGAAGGGCGAGACCTCGTAGATCTCCCCGCTGATGGTGAGATCCACCAACATCGCCAGCTCTTCATCGAGCTGATCCAGATCCAGGTCCTTTCGCCTCGGCGGCGTCCGGCGATCGACTTCGCAGTAGACGCAATCGAAATTGCAGACCTTGTCCGGGTTCAGGTTCACGCCCAGGCTCAAGCCTCGGCTGCGGCGGGAGATCACAGGGTAGCAGTAGTGGAATTCCCGCCAGAGGCGCCGGTGGTCCAGATGGGCCTTGATGAGCTCAGACATGCTGCAAGTACAGCACGGACCGGGGCCCGTTCCAGCAAAAAGGCCGCCGAAAAAACACCGGCGACCTTTTTGCTAGGAGAAGGCTCAGAGGGTGTCGAGGATCAGCCGTCCTGGCGAAGGTGGTGGGCCTCTGCGGCGGTCTGGACCATTTCGGGCTTCCAGAGGATGGTTTCGGGGCGCAGCTGCTCATCCACGGCCACCATGACGAACGCGCCGCTGGTGACCTCCCGGCGCCGGTCCGAGACCGGCTCGTAGACCTCCACCTCGATCTGGAGGGTCATGCTGGTGGTTCCTTGGCGGGAAATAGCGATGTGGAACTCGATGATTTCCCCGGCTCGCACGGGGCTGTGGAAGAGCAGCTCGGACACCTTCACCGTGAGAAAGCGCCTGTTACGGGACATAAGCGAGGCCGTGATGCCCGCCACCTTGTCCATGCGGGCCATCATGTCCCCGCCGAACATCGCCTCGTTCAGGGCGATATCCATGTTCAGGACCATTTCGCGGGAGATCAACATGGCCCTAGTACAACACGAGCCTGGAGGCCTGACTGCAAAAAGGGCACCGGAAATGCACCGGTGCCCTTTTTGTTTGAAATGCTTTTCTTGGTGCCTTAGTGGTGAGATTTTTCTTTGTTCTACTTCAGCCGCTCGGCCAGGGCGTGGCCCATGTCGGCGGGGCTCTGAACGACGGTGATGCCGGCGGCGGTGAGGGCCTTCATCTTTTCGGCGGCAGTGCCCTTGCCTCCGGAGATGATGGCGCCGGCGTGGCCCATGCGGCGGCCCGGAGGGGCCGTCTGGCCGGCGATGAAGGCCACCACGGGCTTGGTGACGTACTGCTTCACGAACTCCGCGGCTTCCTCCTCGGCGCTGCCGCCGATCTCGCCGATCATGATGATGGCGTGGGTGTCCGGGTCGTCCTGGAAGAGCCGCAGGGCGTCGATGTGGCTGGTGCCATTGACGGGGTCGCCGCCGATGCCGATGCAGGTGCTCTGGCCGATGCCCAGCGCCGTGAGCTGGCCCACGGCCTCATAGGTGAGGGTGCCGGAGCGGCTGACCACGCCGACATTCCCCTGCTTGTGGATGCGGCCGGGCATGATGCCGATCTTGGCCAGGCCGGGGCTGATGATGCCCGGGCAGTTGGGGCCAATGAGGCGGCTCTTGGGGTAGTCGGGCAGGACGCGCTTGACCTTCACCATGTCGAGGACGGGGATGCCCTCGGTGATGCAGACGATGAGCTCGATGCCCGCTTCCAGGGCCTCGAGGATGGCATCCGCCGCGCCCACAGGGGGCACGAAGATCATGGTGGCGTTGGCGCCGGTCTTGGCCACGGCCTCCTTGACTGTGTTGAAGACAGGGAAGCCCTCGATGTCGGTGCCGCCCTTGCCGGGGGTGACACCACCGACCACGTTGGTGCCATAGTCGCGGCTGCCCTTGGCGTGGAAGAGGCCTTCGCGGCCCGTGATGCCCTGGACGATCAGCTTGGTGTGGTTGCCCACGAGAACAGCCATGTCATACCTCTCTTAGGTTCGAATTCAGGTTCCGGGGCGGGATGAGGGTGCGGGTCTCCCGCGCGCTCATCCTGGGGGCCCGGGGGTGTGCGCGCAGCGCGGAACCCCCGGGCAGCATCAGGCGATGGAGGCGACCACCTTCACGGCGGCGTCCTTCAGGTCGGTGGCGACGATGAGGTTCAGTCCGCTG
The DNA here is from genome assembly GCA_025363715.1 of Holophagaceae bacterium. Classification (GTDB taxonomy): domain Bacteria; phylum Acidobacteriota; class Holophagae; order Holophagales; family Holophagaceae; genus Geothrix. The sequence goes on from JANYLR010000014.1 coordinate 46,679, forward strand.
TCGGCCAGGATCTTCTTGCCCTCTTCGACGTTGGTGCCTTCGAGGCGCACGACCACCGGCACCTGGATGCCGATCTCCTTCGAGGCGTTGACGATGCCCGCGGCGACCACATCGCAGCGCATGATGCCGCCGAAGATGTTCACCAGCACGGCCTTCACGCCGGGGTCCTGCAAGATGATGCGGAAGGCGTTCTTCACCGCGTCCTCGGTGGCTCCACCGCCGACGTCCAGGAAATTGGCCGGGGAACCGCCGTGGTACTTGATGATGTCCATGGTGCCCATGGCCAGGCCCGCGCCATTCACCATGCAACCGATCTGGCCATCCAGTTTAATGAAGTTCAGGTTGAACTTGCTGGCGGCGATCTCTTCCTCGGCCTCCTCGTTAAGGTCGCGGAAGGCCAGGACATCCGGGTGGCGGAACAGGGCGTTGTCGTCGAAGCCGATCTTGGCGTCCAGGGCGGTGACATCACCGGTCTTGGTGACCACCAGGGGGTTGATCTCCACCATGGAGCAGTCTTTCTCCACGAAGAGCCGGTAGAGGTTCTGCAGGAATACCACGCACTGCTTGAAGGAATCGCCCTCGAGACCCAGGGCGAAGGCGACCTGGCGGGCCTGGAAGCCGCAGAGGCCCAGGGCAGGATCCACGGCCACCTTGAAGATCTTCTCGGGGGTCTTCTCGGCGACCTCCTCGATCTCCACGCCGCCTTCGGTGGAGGCCAGGATCGTGATGCGGCTGGAGACACGGTCCACGAGGAAACTCAGGTAGAGCTCCCGGGCGATATCGATGGGCTTGGAGATGAACACGGTGTGGACCTTGCGGCCCTCGGCGCCGGTCTGCTTGGTGATGAGTTGCATTCCGAAGATGGCCTTGAACAGTTCGGCGGCCTTATCGGGGTCATTCGCGAATTTCACGCCGCCGCCCTTGCCCCGTCCGCCGGCATGGATCTGGGCCTTCACCACGCTGGCACCGCCGTATTCCTTGGTGATCATGCGGGCTTCCTCCGCATCCTGGGCCACCTTCCCGTCGGGGGTGGTCACCTTGTAGAGCCGCAGCAGTTCCTTGGCTTGGTACTCGTGGATATTCATGCTCACTCCGGGAAGGGTCGTTGATCAGTCTACCGGGAGGAAGCCTGACCCCGCATCCCGAAGTCTGTGACCCGTGGCATCCTTTGAATCACCGGAGTCTGTACCATGGCCCAGCTGGACCGCCTGCTCGCGCAAGTCATCGCCAAGGCCGGCAGTCGGCTGGAGCTGAAGGCCGACCGGAAACCCAGGCTGGAGCTGAAATCTGGCGAGGCCATCGAGCTGCTGCCCAATCCTCTGCCCGCGGTGATGGTAGACGTGCTGGCCGGAGACGTGGTGCCGGCGGAGCTCAAGGCCGCCTGGCAGAAGGACGGCCAGGCCGAGTTCGACTATGACCTGGGGGGCCAGTGTTTCCGGATCCGGCTCAGCCGCTACATGGAAACGCCCCAGATCCAGGCCGAACACCAGGGCCCCTCGCGCCCGCCAGCGCCCCTGCCACCCAAGGCTGCGGTGCCGGCCCCCAGACCCGTCATTCACGCCCCTATCGCCCAGGCACCCGCCGAACCGCAGGCAAGGCCAGCCCCGGCAACCCAGCCCGAACTGCCCCGGCCCCCTGCCCGGCCCCGGAAAGTCCAGGGCCATCCCCTGGCCGACCGGCTGCTGGCCGCCCTGCTCGAGAAACAGGGCTCGGACCTGCACTGCACCACCCATGAACCGCCCATGGTCCGAGTCCACGGAGACATGAAGGAACTGGAAGGGATCGGACCCCTGGATGCCCCCACGCTCCTGGAGATGATGGAATCCCTGGCCACTTCGGCGATCTGGCAGCGCTTCGAAGAGCACCATGACGCCGATTTCGCCTATGCCTACGAGGCGGGCGGCTGCCGCCTCCGGGTGAACTTCTTCCATGACCGGGTGGGTCCTGGCATGGTCTGCCGGGTCATCCCCAACCAGCTGCCGGATCCCGACCGCCTGGGCCTGCCGGATCCCGTGCGCCGCCTGGCGACACTTTCCAAAGGGCTGGTGCTGGTGACGGGCCCCACCGGCAGCGGCAAGTCCACCACCCTGGCGGCCATCATCGACATCGCCAACCAGAAGCGGAAGGACCACATCCTCACCATCGAGGATCCCATCGAGTTCGTGCACCCCCGCAAGGGCTGCCTGGTGAACCAGCGGGAGGTGGGTACTCACACGGATAGCTTCAAGAGCGGGCTGCGGGCGGCCCTCCGGGAGGATCCGGATATCGTGATGGTGGGCGAGATGCGCGACCTGGAGACTATCGCCATCGCTCTGGAGACCGCCGTCACCGGCCATCTGGTCTTCGGGACCCTGCATACCAGCAGCGCCATTGGCACTATCGATCGCATCGTGGATCAGTTCCCCGCCGACCGGCAGCAGCAGATCCGCGTGATGCTGGCAGATTGCCTGAAGTGCGTCGTCAGCCAGGTACTGCTCAAGCGTGTCGGCGGCGGCCGCATCGCCGCCCTCGAGACCCTCTTCATCAGCCCCGCCATCGCCAATCTCATGCGGGAGGGAAAAAATTTCCAGATCCCCAGCGCCATGCAGACCGGCCGCAGCTACGGCCAGCGGCTCATGACCGACACGCTGGTGGAGCTCATCCAGGGCAAAAAAGTCGAGCCCATGGAGGCCTACCTGAAGTGCCCGGACAAGGAAACCTTCATCGCCGCTTGCAAGCGGGCGGGGATTCCGTTTGATCTTCGGCTTGGTGAAGCTGAGACCTAGGCTCGAAGGCTGACGCCTTCGAGTCAGGAGCAATCACATGGTCCGGGACAGCAGGGCTTCGGGGATCTCCTGGAGCAGCTGGCCGGTGTCCGGGTCTCCACTCACTCCCGTCACATGGGCCACCGCGTTTCTTGAAGCCTGCAAGGCCAGTTCCCGGGTCTCGGCCAGGGCGTCGTGCTTTTCGATGAGCGCCCGGAGCTTGACCTCTTCGGCCTCAGGAATGGGGACTTCCTCGCCCCTTCCCCAGATGGTGCGGATGAGCGGCCGCACTTCGTCCGGGGCCCTCTCCAGCAGAGTGAGCATGGGGAGGGTGAGCTTGCCCTCCCGCAGGTCGCTGAAGGCGGGCTTGCCCAGCTGGGCGCTGGTGGCCGTGTAGTCCAGCAGGTCGTCGATGAGCTGGAAGGCACGGCCCACCTCCAACCCATAGCCCCGCATGGCCAGACAGTCAGCCTCGCTCCGACCCGTGAGCACGGCCCCGGTCTCGGTGCACCCGCTGAACAGCAGGGCCGTTTTGCGTTCCTGGATATCAAAGTAGTCCTTGCGGCTGGTGTCGAGCTTGAAGAGCACATCGTTCTGGATGAGCTCACCCTCCGTCATGCGGGTGGTGACCGCCGCCAGAATCTCCATCATCCGCCAGCTGCGGCAGGCGATGGCCTCGTCCATGGCCACCAGGTAGAGCAGGTCGCCGAAGAGCACCGTGAGGGTGTTGCCCCAGAGGCGGTTTAGGGTGGGCATGCCCCGGCGGAGCTGGGCGTGGTCGATGACATCGTCATGCACCAGGGTGGCCGTGTGAATCAGCTCGAAGACCGCACCGAAGCGCACGTCGTAATCGTTCTGCAGACCGCAGAACCGCGAGGCGAGCATCACCAGGGCCGGCCGGAGGCGCTTTCCCTGCCCCCCGCGCACATGATCCGCCAGCTTCTGGACCACTTCCACGTCGCTCTGCAGGATGCGCTGCAGCTCTCCCTCCACCCCGACCAGCTTAGGGGCGATGGGGAGGAAGTAGCGAGAGAGATCCAGGCGCGACAAGTTGCTCAGCCGCGGTAGTTGGTGAACTGGAGGTCCAGACCCTGGTCATCCTTCTTGAACAGGGCGATGACCTCCTGGAGGTCGTCCCGGCTCTTGCCGCTCACCCGGAGCTGATCGCCCTGGATGCTGGCTTGGACCTTGATCTTCGCGTCCTTGATGGCCTTGATGAGGCCCTTGGCCTTCTCCACGGGGATGCCCTGGTTGATGGTGACTTCTTGCCGCACCGTGCCCTTGGAGGCTGGCTCGATCTTGCCGTAGACCATGCTCCGAATGCTGACGCCGCGCTTGTGCAGCTTGGTCTGGAGGACGTCAATGACGGCCTTGAGCTTCACTTCGTCATCGCTGGAGAGCGCCAGCACCTTGTCATCCTTGAGCTCGATCTTCGAGACCGAGCCTTTGAAGTCGTAACGCTGGCCGATCTCCTTCATGGCCTGGGCAAGGGCGTTCTTCACCTCGTCCAGGTCCACCTTGCACACGACATCGAAGGAACAATCAGTGGCCATGGGGCGCTCCTCTATTGGGATCCAACACTCAGACTAGCGCCTCGGCTGTGTTTAGGAAAAGGCGGGGACAGGATTAACAGGGTTCAACAGACTCCGCCTGTTCCTTAGAGCTTGTCCGTAAATTAGCCATGCCCGCGACGGAGCCCAGCCGCGTGATCCACCAGCAAGGAGGAGGCCGCAGCGCGATGTGGTTGCATCGTGCAAGGCCGCTGACGCCGCTGGGCGCGCGGCTGGGCCCGTCCCTTCGGGCTGGGAGCGGCGGGCGTCGCCTGGCTGTGTCAGGCGCCTTGTCCGTAGCCACCACTACG
>JANYLR010000031.1 GCA_025363715.1 Holophagaceae bacterium
TTAGTCAGCCCAGTCCCTACCACGAACGCGCCTTCCACCTCCTTCAACTCACCCCGCCGTAGACAGCCAGCGGCAGATCATTGGCCGAGAAATCCAATACCTATGCGGGTTTCCGTGGTTCTACACTAAAAACTTCGGTCGTAAACTCCCAAAGCTTCGGAAAAAGAGAGTGGGGCCAATAGCGCCTGCTTCAAGTGGGTCTGTTTGACATAAGGTGTCCGCTCCACAAGCCACTCGTAATATCCTCCCGGAAGGATGGAAGTCTTCCGCGTTTCGGGGCAATAGCGAAGCACAGTGAAGATGTAGTCCGATCCGATATATCCTTCAGGTTTCATGGGCCAAAGTCCCTGCTTGATGGCGCGCTCACGTTCTTCGGAAGAGGCCGCAGACCAAAGGGCCTCCCCCATGTCTGGGGTCCATACATTCGTTTCGCGAATTGTCATTGGAATGCAAATGTCCCCATCGTGGGTGAAAAAGGGTTTTCCCTGGAATATTGGAGGCTGCGGAAGGTTCTGGCCGTCGAATCGCTTCACGAAGTCTACCCATTTGTCCGACAGGCTCTGCCAGAACCGCGTGGCGACCTCTTTGGCACTGTTGAAGGTAGGATCCACCTCCAGTATTCTCCCATCTGAAAGGAACAGGGTGTGAATTTGATCCTTCACCGCACCCACGGCTTCAAGCCCAGGACTGAATTCCTCTTCGAGCAAAGTGCGTGATTTTTCGGTTGTTAAGTCAAAGGATTCGATCAGGTATTTACCTTTGGTTTTATTCTCGGGGCGGACTCTATGTTCGAGGATCAGGTGCAAATCTGAGGCGCCGAGATATCGGTAATCTCCCTTCAAAGTGATATATGGTCGGAGGAACCATTGCGGACCATTGAGCGTCATTTCGGGGAAGCCATAGATGACTCGAAGAACATTGTTATGGGTTTCCACTATAAAAATGTGCTGGCCGTCGAATTGGTACACGGCCCCGCCTCTCGAAACCTTTGGGATAGTTGGGAGGTCTTCACGCATTACAAAGAATGCTTGATCTTGGGCGCGCTCCACGATCGACCAATCCGTAAGGGTCCATACCGAGTTATCCCTATGGGTGGGGAGGAACTCCTGAGAAAAGAGGGCAGAACAACCAGTGGCCAGAAACAACAGAAGCCTTGCCAGCATGATCTAGCCCTCCCTATTGTTGGGTGGTGTGCTTGGTTCCCCGGAGGGCAAGAATATACCCCTGTCCGTTGCAGGTGCAGGAATTAGGGGCCTTGCAGGTTTCAATCGGCGCGTAACAAGAGCCGGTGTAAAGAGGAGTATTGAGTTCAAACGTACAAGGAAGCGGACACACTCGCCGACAATCGCTGGGCGAGGTTCCGCAAGAGGGAACTCCGGGAATCCCAATAAGCGTGCAAGGGTCAGAACCCGGGTCATAGTCGATATCAAGAGGACCCTCGGCGTAAACAGGCCCAGTAAGCAGAGCAAAGAAAAGCCCAAAGAAAATTCGCCTGAACGTGTTATTCCGCTGGGGAGGGGGGTACGTTTTGCATGACGTTCTCCTTTATTCAGCCGAGTGTACCCAAGGATTTGGGTGAAGAAAAATTAACAGGTTGAAGAGTGCTCATCGAGCAAATTATCATTCCTCGCCCTTCCGCTGCTTTCCTTCTGGATCGAACTGGTAGCCCACGCTGCGGATGGTGTGGACCCAGCGGGGATGATGCGGATCGTCCTCCATCACCCGCCGGATGCGCACGATGAAGTTGTCCACGGTGCGGCTGGTGGGGTAGGCGTCCTCGCCCCAGACCTTGTCCAGGATGTCGGTCCGGCTGACCACCTGGCCGGGCCGCTCCATGAGCAACTTCAGGATCATGGATTCCTTCACGCCCAACTGGAAGGTGCCGCCGGGGCCCTCCCCGCAGAAGTTGTCAAAGTCCACCCAGTAGGGCCCGTAGGCCTGCTTGCTGCTGATCTCGCGGCTCTTGTACCAGGATTCCCGCCGCAGGATGGCCCGAATCCGCAGCAGCAGCTCGCGAACCTGGAAGGGCTTGCCCAGGTAGTCGTCGGCCCCGGTTTCGAAACCATGCACCCGGTCGTCATCGGTGTTCTTGGCGGTGAGGAAGAGGATGGGCGTGAAGTTCTTGGCCTCGCGGACCTTGGCGCAGATCGTGAAGCCGTCCATGCCCGGCAGCATCACATCGAGAATCACCAGGTCATAGGATTCAGCCAGGATCTGCTTCAGGGCCTGGTCCCCTCGGGGGATCCAGGTGCAGGCCAGGCCCTCCATTTCCAAGTTCAGCTTGATGCCCTCGGCGAGGCTGAGCTCGTCTTCCACCAGCAGGATCTTGGGCTCGGACATGGGAAACTCCTGGGATCTGTTGATCCTACTAGAATGGACCTTCCGGAGTGTCCATGGACCCCTACCTCAGCATCGTCATCCCCATCTTCAACGAGGAGGAGAACATCCCCGCCCTGTGGGAGCGCCTCTCCAGGGTGATGGCGGAGTGGTTCGCGGATCCCGCGAAGCCCTGGGAGATCATCTTCACCGATGACGGAAGCCGGGACCGGAGCCTGCCCATGCTCCTGGACATCGCCAACGCCGAGCCCCGAGTCAGAGTCGTGGTCTTCAACCGCAACTACGGCCAGCACAGCGCCATCTTTGGCGCCTTCGCCGAGGTGAAGGGCCAGGTGGTGGTGACCCTGGACGCCGATCTGCAGAACCCCCCCGAGGAGATCCCCAAGCTGGTGGCCAAGATCGAGGAGGGCTACGACGTGGTGGGGGGGTGGCGCCAGGGCCGCCAGGAGAACGACAGCTTCTTCCGCACCATGCCCAGCAAGCTCGTCAATGCCATCACCCGCAAGACCACGGGTGTGAAGCTCCACGACTACGGCTGCATGCTGCGGGCCTACAGCCGCGAAGTGATGGATGCCATGCTGCTCTGCAAGGAGCGCTCGAGCTTCATCCCGGCCCTGGCCAACAGCTTCGCCAAGCGCATCACCGAGGTGCCCGTGGCCCACGCGGAGCGGGCCGCCGGCACCAGCAAGTACGGGCTCTGGAAACTCATCAACCTCCAGTTCGACCTGCTCACCAGCTTCAGCCTCCTGCCCCTGCAGATGCTCAGCGTATTTGGCGTGATCACAGCGGTGGTGGGCTTCCTGCTCTTCGTGGGCCTGGTCATCTACCGCTTCCTGCACCCCGAGGGCACGGCCCAGGGTGTGTTCACGCTGTTTGCCATCCTTTTCTTCTTCGTGGGCTGCCAGTTCATCGCCTTCGGCCTGCTGGGCGAGTACATTGGCCGCATCTACCAGGAGGTTCGGGATCGGCCCCGGTACATGGTGAAGAAGGTCCATCAGGCGAAGTGAACGGGAACACAACCCTGCTGGGAATCCGCCCCCCTGGCAAGCTGGTGTGATGAGCGCTTCCGGCCCACGATCCTTCGGTCCTTCCTTCATCGCGCTTTGGTGGTTCTATTTCCTCTCCTTCGTGGCGGGCTTCATGCTTTTCCCCGTGGTGCCGCTGCACCTCAGGGCGCTGGGTGCCGCCATCGCCGAAAGCGGGCGTTTCCAGGCGGCCTTCTGGTTCGGCTCCGGGCTGGGCTGCCTCCTGTCTGGACCCCTGGGTGACCGAGTCGGACAACGACCCCTGCTGAGCGGCTCGACCCTGGCCGCGGCGGGGTTCTTCGCGGCCTACGCCTTTCTGCCGGTGCGTTGGGCTTTCCTTCTCCTGGCTCCGATCCATGGCCTGATGTGGTCCGCCCTGAGAACGGGCGCCTTGGCTTGGGTGGGTGGATCCCTCCCTTCCGAGCGACGGGCGGAGGGGCTCGCTCTCTTCGGCATGGCCGCGCCGGCGGGCGTGGCTACCGGGCCCCTTCTTGGGGTCTGGCTCTATCCTCGGGTGGGCTTCCAGACCATCTGTCTGGCCTTTGCGGCCCTGCTGGCGGGGTTGTTCTTCGTGATCCGCAACCTCCCCGGTGGAGAAAAGGTCGATTCCCGCTCCCGAAGGGATCTCGGCTGGCCCGAATCCTGGGTGCTCGTTCCAGCCCTCATCCTGTTCCTGCTATGCCTTGGCGACGGGCCCATGCCGCCCTATTCCGCCCAGGAAGCGCGAGGGCTCGGGCTGTTCTGGCCCTCCGCCTATCTCACCTGCCTCGCCCTCGGCATGGTGGGCATCCGGATGCTGCTGGGCCTGAGCGGCAGGCAGGTGTCCCCCTCCCGGCTGATCCCGTGGATGCTGGCGTTGGCCTTCGCCGGAAACCTGATGCTTTCGGTGCTGCCGGGCGGCCAGGCGAGGCACATCTTTTCCGGGCTCGTGTACGGATCAGGATTCGGGATGAGCCAGACGCTGATGTTCACCTATGTCATTGGGCGCACGAAGGCGGACCGGCATGGCGCGGCGGTAGGTGCCCTCTACTTCGCCTTCGACGCCGGAATCGCACTGGGAAGCCTTGGGCTCGGCTGGGTCATGCAGGCTTGCGGATTCCGCTGGGGCTGGGGGCTGGGGGCCCTTCTGGTGGTTCCGGCGCTCCTCCTCAGCTTCCGCTTGAACGAGCATCCGGGAAGATCAGAGTAACCACCAGTCCCGTGCCCTTTGCGGGATCCGAGAGCTGGATCTTGCCGCCAAGGGCGAGGACCACCTCCTGGACGATGGACAGCCCCAGGCCACAACCGGGGGTGTCGTCGTTATGGAGCCGGCAGAAGCGTTCGAAGATCCGCGACCGGTCCTTCACGGGAATGCCCGGTCCGTTGTCCTCCACCTGGAGGATCACGAACCCCTCCACCCGTTTGACGGATACCGTCACCACTCCCTTGGACGGCGTGTAGCGGAGCGCGTTGTCCACCAGATTCGCCACCAGTTCGTGGAGCATCGCGGAAGAGGCCAGCAGTTCAACCCGCTCGGTCTGCAGATCCAGCCCCAGGTCAATATCTTTGGCCTGGGCCAGGGCAGCCTGTTCTTCAAGGACGCGCTGCACCAGGTCCACCAGGTCCACAGGCGCAGTCGGTCGTGGGTGCTGCGCGCCGGCCTCGGCCATGGAAAGGCTCAGGAGCTGGTTGACCAGACGGGTGCCATGGCGGACACCCTGGAAGATGGCTTTGAGGGCTTCATCCTTCTCGGGTGGCCGTGAACTCCTCAGGCCGAAGTTCACCTGGGTCTGGAGGACCGTGAAGGGAGTGCGAAGCTGGTGCGCGGCGTTGGCGATGAAGCGGCTGCGCATGGCCATCTGTGTGTCGAGCCGCTGGATGTAGCCGTTGATGGCGTCCACCAGCGGATGAAGCTCCTGGGGCACGGGACCTGGATCCAGGGGTTCCAGGGACCCCGGGGTGCGGTCCCGGACCTTGTCCCGGAGGCTGACAATGCCCTGCAGGCCCCGGCGCAAGGAGAGCCAGACCAGGATGGCCACCAGGGCCAGCATCCAGGATTCCTGGCGCAGGCTGGTCGCCCAGATCTGTTGGACGAGGCGCTGGTGGGCCTGGAAGGTCTGGGCGACCTCGATCACCACAGGGCCCTCGTCCGGCGCCGCGAACACGGGTTGGGCATAGGCCACCACCCGGACGGCCTGATCCCGCACCAGGGTGCTGAAATGAACGGATTCCTCTGGCCGGAGCGGCCCGGGCGGGGGCGGCAGCTCCGCGTAACCCGAGAGCAGGACTCCCTTGGCCGAGGCGATGCGGTAGTAGACCCGGTCCTGGTCGGTCGATTGGAAGAGCTCGAGGGCCGCAGGAGGAATGGCCACTTCGAGTACACCATCCTCGTACTGGATCTGCTGAGCGATGATCCGGGCCGAACCCAGCAGGAGGCGGTCTTGCACCCGGGTGGCCGTATTGCGCGCCTCCTGGTGGGCGAACCAGATGTTCATGGCCGCCGAGGCGCCAAGGGGCACCAGGAGCCAGAGCAGCAGGCGGGCCCGGAGGCTGAAGGGCGGCCTACTGCTCATAGCGCGGCTTCAGGAGGTAGCCGAGGCCGCGGAGGGTCACGATCACGGCATCGCCGTTCTCCAGCTTCTTCCGGATCCGGTGGACGTAAATCTCGATGGCATCCGGATTGACCTCCTCGTCGATGGAGTAGAGGCTGTCGGCGAGGGACTTCTTGCTCACGGTCTTGCCTGACTTCATCATCAGCATCTCGAGCACCGCGTGTTCCCGCGGCGTCAGGGCGAGGGCCGATTCTCCCAGGGAAAACGTCCGGGAGTTGCTGTCGAAGACGAGTGAACCGCAGGTGAGGATGGGGTTCTTCTGCTGGTTGGTCCGGCGCATCAAGGCGCGGATGCGCGCCTCCAGTTCATGCACCTCGAAGGGTTTGGCCATGTAGTCGTCCGCGCCAATGTCCAGGCCCTCCACCCGGTCGCGGGTGCCGTCGTAGGCGGTGAGGATGAGTACAGGCACCGGGTTGTGTCGGCTCCGCAGGCGCTTCAGGACGGCCTTGCCGTCCAGACCGGGAAGGGCGATATCCAGGATGACCAGGTCATAGGTTTCGGTCCGCAGCAGCTGGTCGGCGTCGCTGCCATCGTAGACGCAGTCCACGGTGTACTTGTCGGCCTGGAGCGTGCGCGCCAGCCATTCCGAGAGCGAGCGATTGTCCTCGACAAGCAGAATTTTCATGGCTTGGGGCTCCTGGCTGACGGGCTATTTCACCGCGTTGACGAATTCCAGGGTGAAGGTGCTCTTGAGGTCGATGGTCTTTCCCTGAAGGGATTTCTCCGTGCGGCTGAGTACTTTCAGGACATGGGCGGGGCCGTTCATGGGCATGCGCCCATCAGGGATGAAGATGGGCTTGCTGGAGGCGAGGGCCTTGATGTAGGTGGCCCGGTCTCCAGCGTAGAAGGCCGCGGGCACCTGGGCCGCAATCTCCGAGGCTGTATGGGACTGGATGTAGCGCAGGGCCTTGACCAGCGCGTTCACCAGCTTCTGGACCTCAGGCTTGTGGCGGTTCACCCAGGCGGTCTGCATGTAGAGGCAGGCCGCGGGGTAGGGCCCGCCCAGGGCCTTCGCCGTATCCTCGGGAGTGCGGAGATCCACGAGCACCCGGGCCTGGCCGGCGTTGATCATCCGAGAGGCCGTCGGCTCAGTGGTCATGCCGGCGTGGATGGTCCCCTTGTTCATGGCCTCGATAAAGGAGTCGCCGGTGCCTACCGGCACGAAGGAAACCTGGTTCAACTTCAGCCCCGAAGAAAGCACGAGGTACCGAGACAGGAACTGGGTCGAGGAGCCAAGGCCGGTGACGCCGAGCGCCCGGTCCTTCAGGTCGGCCATGGAGCGGACGGGACCAGGGAGCCGGGTGGAAACGAGTTCGACCTCGCCCGGCGCCTGGGCGAACTGGATCACCGACATCACAGCCTTGCCCTTGGACTGCATGTAGATGGCGTGATCGTAGAAACCCACCACGCCCTGGACCGAGCCCACCAGCAGCACATCCACGCCATGGATTCCTGACCATTCGCTGCGCAGTTCCACGTCGAGCCCTTCGCTCGTGAAATAACCCAACTGCTCGGCCAGCTTGACCGGCAGGTAGATGATCTTGTCGATGCCGCCCACCATGAGCGTGATGCGCTCCGAGGCGGTCACAGGGGGAGCGGCGCCGACCAGCAGGGACAGGGCGAGCATCGAGGCCTTGAGTGCGCGCGTCATGGGACCTCCCGTCGAGTGGCCAACCCCAAGGATGGTCGAACCCGGGGAGCGCGGCGTTCCCGGCGTGACGGAAAGCACATCCGATCGGCCTGAAAGGTGGCTGAAAGCTTGGCCGCCCAAGATTCCGGACTGTCACTCGCCGCGCCTCAGTCCCCATTCTCCGGGCCCTCCGGCCTTCCGCCCTGCCCGGTCCCTCCACCCCTCTCCCTGCAAGGAGCGTCATGAACATCTCAGGAATTGCCACCCTTTCTGCCCTGCTAGTAGCCGGAGGCCTCCGGGCCCAGGAGGCCGACGTCAAGGCCGAACTGGCCAAACAGAATGCCCGCATCGCCGAGCTGGAAAAAAAGGCCGGCCCCAAGGCCGAGAGCGCCCCCCTGTCATTCCCGGAGGGCCTGACCCCCTACGTCCTGATCGACCTGACCGTGGTGGGCAAGTCCAATGCCACCGCCGATGGTCGCACCAAGGTCGACATCGGCGAGCCCTTCTTCAGCGGCAGCCGCTGGGGCCTGAAGGGCCTCCTCAAGACCAACATCGACGGACTGGACATCATCTACAAGCTGGAGAGCGAGTACTTCCTTTATGACGGCGAGCAGGGCAAGGCCAACACCCTGTTCAACCGCGATGCCTGGGTGGGCATCAGTGGCAAGTCCTTCGGCAAGATCACCATCGGCCGCCAGAACACCCTGGCCCGGGACTTCGCCGTGATCTACTGCGACCCCTTCAACCACGCCGAAGTGAACTACGACGAGGGTGGCTGGACCAACAACTCCAACTTCAAGTCCCTGGTCTATTACGCCGGCGGCGTCAGCATCAGCCCGGTCAACGGCGGCCCCGCCCAGACCCGCATGGACAAGGGCATCGTCTGGAAGAAGATGAGCGAAGAAGGCCTCTGCTTCGGCGCCGCCTTCAACCTCAACTACGAGCCCAACACGTCGGTCCGCAACTCCACCGCCGCCTTCGCCCTGGGCTGGAACGCCCCCACCTGGCACCTGGCGGGCTTCTACACCCAGGCCAACAACGCCGGCAGCACGGCCTCCAGCGCCGCCTTCGCCACCGCTTCCACCGGCTACACCCAGAAGTCCATGTCCTTCGGCGGCAACGTCAACCTGACCCCCGCCCTGAAGCTCAACGCGGGCTACTTCCACTACACGGCCGAGCAGGGCACGGGCCACCCCGACCGCTCCGACAACGCCTACACGCTATCCGCTTCGTACAAGCTGAACCCGAAGTGGACCCTGTACGCTGGGCTCCAGTCCATCAAGGTCGAGAACGCGGGCATGGCCACTGCCACCGGCAGCATCCCCAACGCCTTCGCCAACGGCGCCAACGCCGCGTTCTACACCACGGGTAGCAAGGATTCGATCTACGGCGGCGTGCGGCGCCACCTGAGCAAGAAGATCGAGGCCTACGCAGTCTATGACTACATGAAGCTGAAGGATGCCTACCTGATCAACACGCGCCAGAGCCAGGCCGAGTACGGCGTCGGCCTGCGCATCTCTGCGCTCTAGATGGCAGGGGGAGGCGGGGGCCCATGACGGGGACCCCGCCATCCGCCGGGCCTTGAAGTCCTGGGTCCGGCGGTTTCCCCGCCGCCAATGGCAACCACCTCAGCACGCCTTTCGCACCATCGATCCCCCATTCCGGCGCCGGAGCACTGGCCCTTTCTCACGGGTACCAACATGTCGAACCCAGTTCCCCAGGGTGGCGGCTGGCAGGGCGCCAAGCCCATGCAGCTCCTAGTCACTCTCGCTGTCGGATGTCTCCTTTACTTCGGCCTGCCGAAAGTCACCCGGATTCCCGACGCGAAGTTCTTCACCGGCAGTGTCAGCGCCAAAGGCTCCGCCAAGCCCGGCGACAAGGGTGCCAAGACCGATGCCAAGCCGGCGAATACCGAGGCCAAGGTGGACGCAAAGGCCAAGGCTGAGCCCAAGGCCGAGTCCAAGACCGAGCCCAAGGCAGCCAAGAAGCTCGTCCTGTCCGCCAAGGAGCAGTTGCAGAAGGAGGCCGAAGAGGCCGCCAAGGCCAAGCTCGAAGTGGCCGCCAAGCTGAGGACCGACGTCGAAGCCAAGGTGAAGGCCGAGGCCGAGGCCAAGGCCAAGATCGAGGCCGAGAAGTTGCGCCAGGCAGACTGGACCCGCGGCCTCCACCTCTTCGCCATCTTCGTGGCCACCATTCTCGGGATCATCCTGAGGCCTCTGCCGATGGGCGCCGTGGCCATCATCGGCGTGGCCCTGACAGCCATCACGGGCACCCTGACCGTCACCGACAGCCTCAGCGGGTTCTCGGAGAAGACGCTCTGGCTCATCATCGTGGCCTTCATGTTCGCCCGGGGCTTCATCAAGACCGGCCTGGGCACCCGCATCGCCTACTTCTTCATGAAATTGCTCGGCAAGCGCACCCTGGGCCTGGCCTACGGCCTAGCCGCCACGGAGTTCGTGCTGGGGCCCGTGGTGCCCAGCAACACGGCCCGCACCGCCGGCATCATGATGCCCATCGTGCGCTCTCTGGCCAGGGCCTACGGCAGCAACCCTGAGGACGGCACCAGCCGCAAGATCGGCGCCTACCTCACCATGGCCTGCTTCAACATCGACATCATCATCAGCGCCATGTTCCTCACCGCCATGGCCGCCAACCCCATGACCCAGAAGTTCGCCGCGGACTTTGGCGTCACCATCACCTGGAACAGCTGGTTTGTGGCAGCCATCGTGCCGGGCCTCGTGAGCCTGCTCTTCATCCCCTACCTGATCTACAAGCTCTACAAGCCGGAGATCACCCAGACCCCCGAAGCGGTCGAGATGGCCACGGCCAAGCTCAAGGAGATGGGCAAACCGTCCATGGCCGAATGGCTGATGGTCGCCGTGTTCAGCGGGGTGCTCGTGCTGTGGGTGATCGGCGAAAAGTCCTTCGGCATCGACGGCACCACCGCCGCCCTGCTGGGTCTGGGACTGCTGCTGCTGACGGGTGTGCTCGCCTGGAAGGATGTGCTGGAAGAGCACAACGCCTGGGACGTGCTGATCTGGACTGGAACCCTGATCATGATGGCGGGCTTCCTGAACAAGCTAGGCATGATCCCCTGGTTCAGCAAGGTGATGGGCGCTTCCATGGCTGGCCACGGCTGGAAATTCGGCTTCCTGGTGCTGGCGCTCACCTACTTCTACGCCCACTACTTCTTTGCCAGCATGACGGCCCATGCGGGCGCCATGTATGCCGCCTTCCTGGGCGTATCGATCGCTCTAGGCGCCCCGGCCATACTGGCGGCCCTGGTGCTCTGTTTCTTCTCCAACCTGCACGCCAGCATGACCCACTACGGGACCGGGCCAGCCGCGGCCATGTTCGGTCAGGGTTTCGTGCCGATCGGCACCTGGTGGGGCTTGGGCCTCATCGTCAGCGTCGTCAACATCCTCATCTGGGTGCTGGTCGGTGGTGCCTGGTGGAAAGTGCTGGGGCTCTGGTAGACCAGTACAGCCCGCGCTGAAGCCAGCCGGGTTTCATGGAAGGACGTGCACGCGGGTTATTGGCTGGGGATCCACGTGGTCCCCGGGGAGCGGATGGGGGCCGTGCCGGGGGGGCGCGGCCCGCTTCCGCTCCTTTTTTGGCCCGTGGGGAGACATCCCTTGGGTGTTCCCGGCCTGAGGGATCAGTCCTCTCCGGCCTCGTCGCTCCACCCCTCGCCGTCCTCCTCCTGGGGCTTCTCGGGGACGCGGTAGCTTTCGCTGGACCAGGCTCCCAGGTCCCGGATCTGGCAGCGCTCCGAGCAGAAGGGCTTGAAAGGGTTGCCCTCCCAGGAGGTGGGGATTCGGCAGGTGGGGCAGGGACGAAGCGTCATGCCTATAGCATATCGAAAGAGGCATCGATGTTTCAGAGGAAGAAAATATGAGTTATTTTTTGAAGATTCAATTGACACAGGGTCCCCCGACCCCTATCCTCAAAGAATTCAGGGTGGGCATGGCCCGACCTGGACCCCAGGGAGGAACGATATGGGCAGGATCATCGGCATTGACCTCGGTACCACCAACAGCTGCGTAGCCGTCATGGAGGGCGGGCAGCCCAAGGTGATCCCGAATCCGGAAGGGGCGAACACCACGCCTTCCGTGGTGGGCTTCAACCCCAAGACCAGCGAGCGCCTTGTGGGCGTTTCGGCCAAGCGCCAGGCGGTGGCTCAGCCCAAGATCACCATCTACTCCATCAAGCGGTTCATGGGCCTGCCCTTCGCCGACTCGGAGCGGGAGCAGAAGCTCGTGCCCTATACCGTCGAGCGCGCCGACAAGGGTGGCTGCACGGTGGATGTACTCGGCAAGAAACTCAGTCCGGAGGAGATCAGTGCGGCCGTCATCGCCAAGATGAAGGAGGCCGCCGAAGCCTACCTGGGCGAGAAGGTCACCGAGGCGGTCATCACGGTGCCCGCCTACTTCAATGATGCCCAGCGCCAGGCCACCAAGGACGCCGGCGCCATCGCGGGCCTGGAGGTGAAGCGCATCGTCAACGAGCCCACCGCCGCGGCCCTGGCCTACGGCCTGGACAAGAAAAAGGATGGCACCATCGCGGTCTTCGACTTCGGCGGTGGCACCTTCGATATCAGCATCCTCGAAGTCTCCGAGGGCGTGGTCGAAGTGAAGTCGACCAATGGCGACACCCACCTGGGCGGCGACAACATCGACCAGGCCATCATCGATTGGCTGGCGGACGAGTTTCAGAAGAACGAAGGCATCGACCTCCGCAAGCAGGCCGACGCCATGCAGCGCCTCAAGGAGGCCGCCGAGAAGGCCAAGATCGAGCTGTCCAGCACCACCCAGACCGAGATCAGCCTTCCCTACGTCACGGCGGACGCCAGTGGCCCCAAGCACGTGAACCAGACCCTGAGCCGGGCCAAGTTCGAGCTGATGATCGAGCCGGTCCTCCAGAAGCTCAAGGGGCCCTGCGAGAACGCGGTGAAGGACGCCAAGCTGGCCCACCACGAGATCGACGAAGTGGTGATGGTGGGTGGTTCCACCCGCATTCCCAAGGTGCTGGAGATGGTCAAGCTCATCTTCGGCAAGGAACCGAACCACAGTGTGAACCCCGATGAAGTCGTGGCCATCGGCGCCGCCGTGCAGGCTGGCGTGCTGTCCGGCGACGTGAAGGGCGTGCTGCTCCTCGACGTGATGCCGCTCAGCCTCGGCATCAACGCCAATGGCGGCCAGATGAGCGTGATCATCCCCCGCAACACCACCATCCCCACCAAGCGCTCCGAGGTCTACACCACGGCCGTGGATAACCAGCCGGGCGTGGATATCGAGGTGTTCCAGGGCGAGCGCCCGGTGGTCGAGGGCAATAAGCTCCTGGGCCAGTTCCACCTTGGCAACATCGCCCCTGCCCCCCGCGGCATGCCCCAGATCGAGGTCGTCTTCGACATCGACGCCAACGGCATCGTGCACGTCACCGCCAAGGACAAGGGCACCGGCAAGGACGCCAGCATCACCTTGACCGGTAGCACGGGCCTCTCCAAGGAGGAGATCGACGCCAAGGTGAAGGATGCCGAAGCCCACAAGAATGAGGATGAAGAGCGCAAGGGCCTGCTGGAGGAGAAGAACCACCTCGACCAGATGGTCTACCAGGTGGAGAAGCTCCTGAAGGACAGCGGCGACAAGCTGCCCGAGGACGATAAGAAGGAAGCGGAGGAGGCCATCGTCGAGGCCAAGGCCGCCCTCGCCAGCCTGGAGAAGGAGCGCATCAAGAAGGCCCTGGAGACCCTCACCGCCAAGAGCCACAAGCTGGCGGAAAGCCTCTACAAGCAGGAGCCTCCAAAGGATGGAGGTACCCCCGGCGCGCCCGGTGCCCACCCTGGCGGCGAAAAGAAGGCAGATGACAATGTGATTGACGCCGAAGTCGTCAGTTAGCCTGCACAGAAAAACGGGGAGCCTCCGGGCTCCCCATTTTTTTGCGCGAACGAAATCTTAGTGTCCTACACTAAACCCATGCCCCACCCCGACTACTACAAGATCCTGGGCGTGCCGAGGTCGGCCTCCGAGGAGGACGTCAAGAAGGCCTACCGCAAGCTGGCCCGGAAACACCACCCGGATCTGAATCCGGGAGACGCCAAGGCCGAGGCCGAGTTCAAGAAGCTGTCCGAAGCCAACGACGTGCTGTCGGACGCCGAGAAGCGGAAGAACTACGACACCTATGGCGATCCCAGCGGTCCTGGGGCCCAGATTCCGCCCGGCTTCCAGCAGGGCGCGGGCTTCGGGTTCGAGGATATCTTCGCGGGCTTCGGCGGCCGGCCCCTCCGGCACGGGCCCGAGCGCGGCGAGGACCTGATCCACGCGGTGCGCCTGGGTTTCAAGGAAGCCTTCGAGGGCACTCGCCTCAGCCTGCGGGTGAACCGCTCCGAACCTTGCCTCGCCTGCCGCGGGACCGGGGAGTCCAGCCGGAAACAGGAGACCTGCCGTACCTGCCAGGGCAAGGGCAAGCTGGGCGGCGGCTCCGGCTTTCTCTCCTTTGGGCGCGCCTGCCCTGATTGCGGGGGGCGGGGCACCAAGGCCCCAGCCTGTCCTGATTGCGATGGGGCTGGCCGCCATGGCCGACAGGAGACGGTCACC
Source organism: Holophagaceae bacterium (assembly GCA_025363715.1). Taxonomy (GTDB): domain Bacteria; phylum Acidobacteriota; class Holophagae; order Holophagales; family Holophagaceae; genus Geothrix. Next base: position 14,180 of record JANYLR010000031.1, read on the forward strand.
ATCGCCATTCCTGCCGGCGTGGAGGATGGCGCCCGGCTCCGGGTGGCCGGTAAGGGCGAAGCGGGGCGCCGCGGCGGCGGTCCCGGCGACCTCTTCCTGCAGATCAGCATGCAGCCCGATGCCCGCTTCGAACGCAAGGGGCCGAACCTCTACGTGCGCTTGCCCATCAGCTTTTCCGAGGCGGCCCTGGGCGCCAAGGTGGATGTGCCCACACCCGAAGGCCAGCAGACCATCAAGGTGCCGCCGGGCACGCAGACCGGGGCCAAGCTCCGGCTCAAGGGCCAGGGCATGCCCATTCCCCGGGGCAGCCAGCGGGGGGACCTCATTGCCGAAGTGGCCGTGGTGACCCCCGCCATCCAGGACGAGCGCAGCAAGGAGTTGTTGCGGGAGCTGGCCGAACTGAACGACGCGGATGTGCGCAAGCAGCGGAGCAACCAGCATGGCTAGGAGCTCATATCGCCTCCCCACGGCGCCGCGCAAGGGCCGTCGGGCTAGCGAGGCAAGGAAGGCGAGTCGCAGCGTAGCGGGTACTACGTGCGACGAGCGTGACGCAGCATCGCGACGCCCGCCGGCCCTTGCCCGGTGGGATGTGGCCAGCCGGGCGCTCCGCGGCGTCTGGGCCCTTGAACAACGAACCACGTTGCGCAGCGGGCCCTTCCTTGTGGAGCATCCCGGCCGGCCGACATCGCGGCATCGCGGGGAGGCGATATGAGCTCCAGGGATCCAAGGCTAGGCGCCTACATGATCGGCGTGGTGTCGATGCGCTACAACGTGCACCCCCAGACCTTGCGCCTCTATGAGCGGGAGGGCCTGCTCACCCCCAGCCGCACGGAAGGCAAGACCCGCCTTTACAGCGACGAGGACCTTGAGCGCCTAGAGTTCATCCTCAACCTCACCCGGGACCTGGGAGTGAACCTGGCGGGCGTGGAAGTGGTCCTGAGCATGCGGGACCGCCTGAACCGGCTGCAGGAGGACCTGGAGCGTCTGGCTCAGGCCCTGGACGCCGCGGGCCTGAAGGATGTGCCCCGACCCACCTCGGCCACGGGTCTGGTGAAACTCGTCCCCCACGGACTCAGGAAGCGCTGACTTCTTTTGGACATTCACTGGGGGTCAGGATCGCTTGCTATGCTGATCCTTCCTCCCGGGAGTAACGTGCCCCTCCGGCATCTCGAAGAGCGCTCGCTCGACAAGTACTTCGACTCCATCCGCCACCTGCCCCTGCTGACAGCGGAGGAGGAGCGGATCAACGGGCGGCTTTGGCAGAACGATCGCAATCCCGAGGGTCTGCGCAAGCTGGTGGAGGGCAACCTGCGCTTTGTGGTGAAGGAGGCGCGAAAGTTCGAGGGCATGGGCCTGGACCTGCTAGACCTCATCAGCGAGGGTAACCTGGGCCTCATCGAGGCGGCCAAGCGCTTCGATCCCGAGCGGCTGAACAAGTTCCTCACCTACGCCTCCTGGTGGGTACGGCAGGCCATTTTCCACGCGCTGGCCGAGCACGGAAACAAGATCCGGCTGCCCCAGAAAGTGGCGGGCCACCTGGTGCAGTTGAACCGGGTCACCCAGAAACTCAGCCAGGCACTGGGGCGTCCACCCATGCTCCAGGAGATCGCCGCCGCCGCCAACCTGAGCATCGAGGACGTGGAGCGTTACCAGCTGCTCCAGCAGACCACCTCCACCATCTCCACCGAGCAGGGGCTCGGCGACTCGGATCTCACCGTGGGCGACAGCCTGGAGCAGGAGGTCGAGCCCTCGGCCATGCACACCCTGGACCAGGAGGCCTTCCTCGAGCAGATCGACGCCAGCCTGGCGGCGTTGAGCGAGAAGGAGCGCACCATCATCTCGCTGCACTTCGGCATCGGCGGCGAAGATCCCCTCACCCTCGAACAGATCGGGAAGCGCTTCAACCCACCCATTTCCCGCGAGCGGGTCCGCCAGCTGGAAGAGCGGGCCTTCGCCCGCATCCGGGAACGCCGGCGGGAGGTGCTGGGTGGCTTCCTGCGCGGGGGGGACGGGCCATGAGGGGCCGCCCCGATTGTCCCCGGTGCCTGGGCAAGGGCCTGGTCTTCGATCCGGATCCGCAGAAGCCCGTGCTGGTCTGCGGCTGCACGGCGGATCTGGCGCCGGATGCGGAAACCCTGGGGCTGCCCTCGCGCTACCGGGAAGCGGACTTCACCCGCTTCTGGAAGTGGTGGAACAACTCCCAGGCCAGCGGCGTCCGGGCCCTCCTGGACCGGGTGTCGGACCTGGAGGAATGGCTGGCCCGGCCCGAAGAGGAAGTCGGCCCCATCCCTTCCCGCGATGACCTGGTCAAGCTGCTGCAAGCCGTGAGAAAGAAACCCGAACACGGCATCCATCCCGCGGGCGCACAGTCGCTGTTCCAATGGGCGCAGAACGGCAAGCACAAGTTCCGGCACGGCTGGGAGCTCTGGTGGATCCACGGCCCCGCCCAGAGCGGACGCAGCACCTTGGCCGCCGCCGCCCTACGGGCCTGGTCCGAGCGGACCGGGAAGGCCGGGAGTTTCGTGTCCGTGCGCACCCTCAGCCAGTCCATCAAGGACGTCTACCACGATGTCCGCAGCTACCAGAACCAGGCCTTCCAGAGCGTCCGCGATCTCATCGAGCCGCTCCAGGAAAAGCCCCTGCTCGTGCTGGACGACTGGGACCGCATGGATTCCGATATCCGTGTGGCCCAGGCCCTGGCCCAGTTGCTGGACCACCGCTACAGCGAGGAACGGCCCACAATCCTCACGGCGGCCGGATCGCCGGAGGCCCGGGAACTCCGGGAGAACCACCCCCTCACCCGCCTGGAGGACCTGAGCCTCCTGAAGCGGCTGGAAGGCGCCGAGCGCGTAGAGATGGTGCCGGCCCTCCGGCCCTGGATCGATCGAATGGAACGCTCCTAGGCGATGAAGGGCTTCCTGCGGGGACTGCTCCGTCTGCACCTCTCCCAGTCCCGGGGTCTCTGGTTCTGCGTGGTGGGCCTGACCCTGCTCCTGGGCTGGGGCATGCTGCGGGTGGAGCGAGCCCTGGACCTCATGAGCCTGCTGCCAGCGGACCATCCTGCGGTGCGGGCGAACCTGGAGGCGGGCGTGGGGCAGCAGGAGCTGCTCTGGCTGGTGGCCGAAGGCAGCGAGACTGACCTCGAGGCTCGCCGCGCCTGGGCCGAGGGCCTGGTGGATCGCCTCCTCACGGAAGGGAGCCTGCCCCTGAACGGTCTCGCCGCGGAGGGCCGCCTCTCGGGTCCCGTTCCCGTACCGGGACCTGGCGGTGTGAGCCCCTGGCCCGCCCTGTTGGCTGTGGGCGCCATTGCGGAAGGCGACGCCGCGGTGAGCCGGCTCACCACAGAAACCCTCTACGCCCTGGCCCCCGCCTGGCTGGGGGACCGGCTCGAGCCTTTGACGGATTCCGCCTCCCTCCAGCGCCGCCTGCGGGCCACGGCCAGGACCCTGTCCTCGCCGGAGCCGCTGGCCGCCGCCCTGGCCCGGCTGGATCCCCTGGGCCTTCGCGATCTCGCGCCCCAAACGGGTGAGGGCATGGCCAAAGCCACGGAGTTGGGGAAGGCCTTCTCCCTGCACCTGCGCACGGGCTACTTCGAAACCAAGGATGGCCAGTTCGTGCTGCTGCCCCTGGTGGCGGGCTTTTCGGCCACCAATGCCAAGGCCACCACCCGCGCTATCGCCTGGCTGGGCCGCGGGGCTAAAGGGGCGCTACCCGTCTCCGCCAGCCTGGGGGAGGTGGAAGCGGCCCTGGCCCCCGGTGAGGGCCGCGGCTTCCGCCTCCAGGTCACCGGCGCCCATGCCATCACCGCCTGGGAGTCCCATCGCCTGACCCTGGAGGTCCTGCTGAGCCTGGGCCTGAGCTTCGTCCTCATCGGCCTGGTCTACTGGCTGGGTTTCCGCACCCTGGCGGGCTACGGCTTCGTCATGGTGCCGCTCCTGGTGGGCATGGCCTGGGCCCTGGGGCTCACGGGCTGGATCCTGGGGCGGGTGAACCTCATGGCCGCGGGTTTCGGCGCCGTGCTGATGGGCGTGGGCGACGACGTGGGCATCCTGCTCTTCAGCCGCTACCGGGACGAGCGCCGCGCCGGACGATCGAAGCCTTGGGCCCTGCGCGCCGCCCTGCTGGGTACCGGCCCGGGGGTGGTGGCCGGCGCCCTGGCCACGTCCATGGCGTTCCTGGCCCTGGCCTTCGCGCCCTTCCCGGGGATCCGAGACTTGGGCCTCACCACGGGACTGGGCCTCCTGGCTTGTCTCACGGCCACCTTCCTGGTGCTGCCACCGCTGCTGATGGCGCTGGACCGGGGCACCGGTACCTTCGCAACCGGGCCGGCCGCGCCCTTTCCCCGCCGCCACCGCTGGGCACCTTGGGTGGCGCTGGCCCTGCTGGTCCTGGCCCTGGTGGGCGCCCCCCGCACCCGCTGGGAAGAGGATCTGCGGCGCTTCCGCGCCCAGGGCAATCCGGCCCTCAGCTTGCAGGAACGGCTGACCCGGACCCTGGGCGCCAGCCTCCAGCCCCTGGCCCTGCAGATCCCCCTGGAGGATCCGGACCGCCTGCCGGCCCGTTGGAACAAGCTCAGTCCTATCCTCCGGGAGGCGGGCCTGCCGGTGCCGGACTGGAAGACCCTGGATCCCGAGCTGCGCCATGCCCTGGGCTCGGAGACCTGGCGCCGCCAGGTGCTGGAGGCGGCGGCCAAGGCAGGGTTGGATCCGGCGGGTCTCGAAGGTCCGCTCTCGGCCCTGGCCGCCGCCGCGTCGGATCCGGCCCAGCCCGTGGCGGCCCTCCAGGCCCTACTGCCCAAGGTATCCCTGCCCGAAGATCAGCATCCCTGGAATGTGTGGGATGGCCTCCACCGGGGCCGAAAACTACCGCCCTTGGCACCGGCCCTGACCGTGCCCCTGCGGCTGGATGAGGCCGCCCTACAGCGGCTCACCCCCCAGGTGGAAGCCGCCGGAGGCCGCTTCGTGGGCACCCAGCCCCTCTTCCGCGTGGTGAAGGGCATCGCCCGGGAGGCGGTGCAGGAGGCCGTGCTACTGGCCCTGGCGGGGATCTTCGTCGTCATCGCCTACTTCGGCCGCAACCTGCGCTTCGCGGTTTACGCCCTGGTGCCCCTGCTGGCCAGCCAGGCCGGGGCCTTCGGCGCCCTCGGCTGGGGCGGCGAACCGCTGACCTTTCTATCCCTCATGGCCATCCCCATCGCCCTCGGCGTGAGCGTGGACACGGCCTTCAACCTGCTGCACCGGGCCCGCAGCGAAGCCGACGCGCCGCAGCGGGTGGCCCGGGTGAACGCCGTTTGCGCGGGCACGACCCTGGCGGGCTTCGGCGGCATGGTCTTCAGCGGCTACCGCGGCCTGCGGGGCCTGGGCCTGGCCTGCCTGGGCGGCGTGGCCCTGGCCCTCCTGCTCACCCAGTGGCTGCTGCCCGTGCTGTTGGAGAAGTGGCCGTTGGAGAAGAAGTGATGCGGTTCTGTCTTCAAGAAGTCAAGAATCACTACAAAAAGAAAAACCACGAAGATGGGAAGACCACGAGGCAATGCCTTCCCTTTTGTTCGTGGTCTTCCCGTCTTCGTGGTGAACCTTTTGTTCTCCCGGATTGAACGCGAGCCAGCATGAATCCACTGAACGACATCCTCCTGACCCGCCTGGCCGATGGCCCCGTCCCCGCCGCCGAGGTGATGGCCCTGGGCCTCTACCATCCGGAACACGGGTACTACCGCCAGCAGACGAGCCCCTGGGGCTTCGCGGGCAAGGACTACTACACGGCGCTGGATCTGGGGCCCCTGCTGGGCCAGACCCTGGCCCTCCGCCTGGAGGCGGCCTGGGAGCGGCTGGGCCGACCGGCGCGCTTCACGGCCCTGGAGCCCGGCGCGGGTCGCGGATGGCTGGGGCGGGATGTGCTGAACGCCGTATCGGGGGCCTTCGCGGAAGCCCTCGTCTACGTGCACCGCGACGACAACCCGGCGGCGCGACGCGCCGCCGAAGATGCCCTCGCTCCTTTCCTCACGGAAAACCGCGCGCGGTTTTCCGCCGAGACGGAGCCCCTGGAGCCCTTCACCGGCGCCATCTTCAGCAACGAGCTCTTCGACGCCCTGCCCGCCCAGCCCTGGCGCTGGGATGGGGAGCGGTGGACCCGTGAGGTGCTGGTGGCCAGTGGCCCCGAGTGGCAGGCGGCCGATCCCAGTGAGGCTGGCGCCTGGTTCGCCGCCCACACCGATGGTCTGGAGCCGAGGGACGGCAGCCTCTGGTGCGAGGCCCTGCCGGGCCTGGTGCAGGAACTCACGGCGCCCCTGGAAGCGGGCCTCTTCCTCACGGTGGACTACGGCGAATCCGCCGACCGGCTGCTGGCCAAGGGCGCCGACCTGCGCCGCTTCAAGGCCCACGGCGTGGACGGCCGCTGGCACGAGGACCTGGGCGAAGCCGACCTCACCGCCGACGTGGACTTCACTCGCCTGGCCCACCTGCTCGAAGGCCACCGCTTCACCGACCTGGGCCACATGGAGCTGAGCAAGTGGATCCGCACCCACGCCCCCCTGGACCAGTGGGGCGCCGCGTGGATGACCCTGCCCGAAGCCGAGCGCAGGTCCCGCACCGACAACCTCATGCAGCTCACCCTGCCCGGCATGATGGGAGCCCGGTTCAGGGTGCTGGAGGGGTGGAAGGAAACGAAAAGCTAACCACCGATGAACACCGATAAAAGCTGATGAACACCGAAAAATAAATCGACTCTGATGGCCTGATCTTCGAGACGCTGCAAGTCCAGAGAACCCAGTCAAAGTCGGAGCAAAATGGGGCGTTTGAATTCCCTATCCACCCGAGAGACGATGCCATAAGAACCCAGCGGTGCTTTCCTGTCCTCATCCAGACACCACAGCCGAAGCCGGCACGCCGGCGCTTCGGCTCATGTGAGACCGTTGTGGGATCGTGCTGGTGGTGCCACTAGGCCGGTAGCCACCTAGACCTGAGTGGGCCTAGAAGACATTGACTTGATTGCCTACTTCCCTTCCAGGAGTCTTTTCTTCTGGGCGAGGAATTCCTCCTCGGTGATGATCCCCCGCTTGCGTAGATCGTCGAGCTTGATCAGCTCGGTGTAGATATCATTTTCCTTGGGAGAAGTGTCCTTCGTTTCTATCTTGTTTTCAGCCTTTATTATAGAGACGGTCGGCATTGGCCCGAGAGTTTGCGGCGTCTTTGCCTCTGGACTGTCCGGTGACACCAGCCAGAACTGATATTCGAATTTCGCAAACTGCCCGGGGCCCGAACCCATCGGGGTTTCGTGTGTCGAGACCGGAATGGCAACCATCCCCCGAGCTGCGGCGAAGGCATTCGCATCCCGAATCACTTCGGCCTTGAGCGAGGCGGCGTTCCCGAATATGCCTGCACGATCTGTTCGCGCCAGGAGGTAGACGCCATCTGAAAGAGGAACCACCTCAGGGTTGGAACAGCCAAAAAAACCGAGTAGGACCACTGCCGGTGGGATGGCCTTACGCATACCTACCTCCGGGTGCTAGGAACAGTGTAGACCCGAACACCGTGCCGCTTGGCTGGGGGCCAGCAGAGCCGCCTATGGTCGCGTGAATCCGGAAGACTATGAACTGAGCCAGTCCTCCAACCCAGGCTATCCACCCGAGAGACGATGCCTTAAAGGTTCCATATGGCGGGGCGAGCGGCGCCGGCCGGTCCCATCTCTTTGATCGGTGTTCATCAGCTTTTATCTGTGTTCATCGGTGGTTCATTATTTGCATTTCTGACCACATCCCCACCCCGATCCCACTGGGTCTCGCCGCATCGTGAAACACGGTGTGGGTGGCCTTCTGGAAATCGGTGGCCCTGGCCTCGTTGATGTTCATGAACACCTGGGGATTGCGGTCCATGAGGGGGAACCAGGTGCTTTGGAGCTGCACCATGACCCGGTGGCCCTGCTTGAAGGTGTGGAAGATGTCGTTCATGGTCCAGGCCAGGCGGGTGGGCTGGCCGGGTGCGAAGGGCGCGGGGGTTGTAAGGCTGTCGCGGAACTTGCCGCGCAGGACTTCGCCGCGCACCAGCTGCTGGTAGCCGCCCATGGGATTGGGCGTCTTGTCCCAGGGCAGGCCGCCCTCCACGAAATCTGGGTTCTGGAAGTCATCGGGGTAGACGTCGATGAGCTTCACCACCCAGTCCGCATCGCTGCCCGTGGTGGCCACGAAGAGCTCGGGGCGCAGGGGTCCGGCCAGGCTCAGGTCCTCCCTCAGGAGCTCCGTCTGGTAGACCAGCACATCCGGGCGCCGCCCGGCGAAGCGCTGATCGGCGGTCATGTACTCCTTGGGCATGCCGATGGCCACCTGCTCGATGAAGGGGACGGGCTTCGACGGATCGGAGATGAACGAGTCGGCGCCGCCGTCTGCGGACGGCGGCGAGAAGGAAAGGCGGCCATTGGGTTGCAGGTACAGTTTCGCGTCCTTGACTTGTTTCGGCGGCCAGGCATCCAGCCTGTGCCAGCGGTTGGCGCCGGTCTCGAAGACGGTGGCCTTGGGTAGGCCGGGATCCTTGGCGCCCTTCAGATGGTGCCGGAAGAAGGGGAGGAGCACTTCGGCCTGGAACCAGTCCGAGGTATCGGCGCCGAACTGCACGGGACCCAGATGGTCGCCCTTGCTGCGCTCCCAGCTCCCGTGGAACCAGGGGCCCATCACCAGCCGGTTGTCTGTGGTTGGGCTTTGGCGCGCCACCGTCTGGAAGACCTGGAGGGCACCGAACAGGTTCTCCGCATCGAACCAGCCGCCCACCGTGAGCACCGCCGGAGCCACGTTCTTCAGCATGGGCCGCAGGTTCCGGGCCTGCCAGAAGGCATCGTAGTTCGGATGGTCCAGCAGCTCGTTCCAGAAGGCCACGCCCTTGGTGTACTGGCGGGTGGCAGCGATGGAGCCCAGGCGCAGAAACCACTCGTAACCATCCGAGGTGCCGTGCGAAAAGAACGCGGGGAAGTCCCGGGTGGGCGCCGGTCGGGGCTGGCCGAAATTCACCATGAAGTTGAAGGCGTGGGGCAGCCAGAGGGCCCCATTGCGGTGGAAGTCATCCCCCTGGAACCAATCGACGATCGGGGCCTGGGGCGACACGGCTTTCAAGGCAGGGTGGCCCGCCAGCGCCGCCACGGCGGTGTAGAACCCGGGGTAGCTGATGCCCCACATGCCCACGCGGCCGTTGTTCCCCTGTATCGCCTTGAGCAGCCACTCGATGGTGTCGTAGGCGTCCGTGCTTTCGTCCAGGTTGGCCCCGCTCACGGCCCGCTGGGGCCGCATGTTCTCGAAGGTGCCTTCGGACATCATCCGACCGCGCACATCCTGGTAGACGAAGATGAAGCCCTCCGCCTGGAAGCGGGGCGACGGGCCCAGCTGGTCGGGGAAGGCCTCCTCCCCGTAGGGCCAGAGGCTGTACGGGGTGCGCTGCAGAAGGATCGGGTAGGTCCGGCGCGTGTCCTTCGGCGCGTAGATGGCCGTGTAGAGCTTCACGCCATCCCGCATGGGGATCTGGACCTCCCGCTTGGTGTAGTGATCGCGGACGGACTGGACCATCTCCGGCGGGTCTGGCGGGACCGGAAGGGCGGGCGGGCCCCAGCCCAGCAGCGCCAGCAGCAGGGCGGACAGGCACAGGCGCCGAGGAGGGATCACAGAGGCTCCGGAAGGTGGGCCCATGATACGCGGCCTCCCTTTTGGGCTCTCCAGCTGTCCGCGAGCTTATTCCCCTCGACGGGGAGGCCGGGTTTTGCTGAACTGGAGGGTGCGCCCCGCGCCGGGGACCGACGCTTCAGGAACTCAGGCCCCATGTCCCAGCCCCCCCTCCATCAGCCCGCCGAATGGGAGCGCCATAGCGCCTGCTGGCTGGCTTGGCCCAGCCATGGCCACCTCTGGCAGTCGAACCTGGCCCCGGCCCAGGCTGAGTTCGCGGCCCTGTGTCAGGCCATCGCCGAGGATGGCGGGGAACCCCTCGAGCTGCTGGTGCAGGATGACTACGCCGAGGCCGAGGCCCGAAGGGTCCTGACGCCGGTGCTCGGGCAGGTGCGGTTCCACCGGGTACCCGTGGGGGACATCTGGCTGCGGGACACGGCGCCGATCTTTGTGAAAGATGGCGCGGGCGCCCTCCAGGCCGCCTGCTTCCGCTTCAACGGCTGGGGCGGCAAGTACGAATTGCCCGGCGATGACCAGGTGGCCGGGCGAGTGGCGGCCCTGAGTGGCCGGCCGAGCCTGGATCACGACTGGATCCTGGAGGGGGGCTCCGTGGAGGCGGATGGCGATGGCACGGTGCTGACCACCCGCCAGTGCCTGCTGAACCCCAACCGGAACCCGGGCATGGACCAGGCGGGTATCGAAGCCGCCCTGCGCGCAGATCTAGGCGCCGAAAAGGTAATCTGGCTGGACGAAGGCCTCCTCAACGATCACACCGATGGCCACATCGATACCCTGGCCCGGTTCGTGGCCCCGGGCGTGGTGGTGTGCATGACGGCCACCGACCCCGCCGATCCCAACGCCGCCACGCTGGAGCGCATCGCCGTGGATCTGGCCCGCATGACCGATGCCCGGGGCCGCCAGCTCCAGGTGCTGCGCATCCCTTCCCCCGGCGTGCTGATCGACGAGGCTGGCGAGCTTCTGCCCGCCAGCTATGTGAACTTCTACATCGGCAACCGGACCGTGGTGGTACCGACCTATGGCAGCGTCAACGACAAGGCCGCCGTGGCGGCCCTGGCCCCGCTCTTTCCAGGCCGTCGGGTCCTCGGCCGCTCCGCCCGTGCCATCCTCAGCGGGGGGGGTGCCTTCCACTGCATCACCCAGCAGCAGCCGGAGGTCCGATGAGCGCCCAGTCCCGCATCCTCCGCGTCGCCGCCACCCAGTGCGCCTTCGGCGGCAGTCTCGAGGCGAACGTGGCCCGGGTCGAGGGCCTGGTGCGGGAGGCTGCCGGGCAGGGCGCCCAGGTGATCCTGCCTTCGGAGCTGTTCGAGGGCCTCTACTTCTGCCGCGAGGAGAAGGATGCCTTCTTCGATTGGGCGAAACCCGCCCTCGGCCATCCCACCATCGCCCGTTTCCAGGCGCTGGCGAAGGAGCTGGGCGTGGCGATTCCCGTCTCCTTCTTCGAGCGGGATGGCCACGCCTTCTACAACAGCCTGGCCATGGTGGACGCGGATGGCGCCGTGCTCGGCATCTACCGCAAAAGCCACATCCCGGACGGCCCCGGCTACGAGGAGAAGTTCTACTTCCGCCCCGGCAACACCGGTTTCAAGGTCTGGGACACGCACTTCGGCCGCTTGGGCGTGGGCATCTGCTGGGACCAGTGGTACCCCGAATGCGCCCGGGCCATGATGCTCCAGGGAGCGGAGCTCCTGCTCTATCCCACGGCCATCGGCACCGAACCTGAAAACCCGGATCTGGACACCAAGGACCTCTGGCAGCGGGCCATGATCGGCCACGCCGTGTCCAACGTGGTGCCCGTGGTGGCTTCCAATCGCATCGGCCTGGAAGGTGACCAGACCTTCTACGGCCACTCCTTCATCGCCGATCACCGGGGCGAGAAGGTGGCGGAACTAGGCCGGACGGAGCCCGGCGTCATCCTGGCGGACTTCGATCTGGAGGAGATCCGCCGCAACCGCGCCTCCTTCGGGTTCTTCCGGGACCGACGGCCGGAGCTCTACGGGCTCATCACCAAGACCGACTGATCGTCGCACCTCGGGACAAGCTCTAAGAGTGCCTAACAGAACCCCACGGCGGCGTTGTCGGATTTTGTTAGACACTCTAAGACTCGCCGGATTGGAGAGCAGTGGCCACGGCCTCCAGCCGGGCCAGGCCCTGGACCAGGGTGGCGCGGTCAGGCGCGGCGCCGATGGAAATGCGGATTCCGGTTTCCTGCACGGCCCGGGTGGCGGCGAAGACTTCCGACGGCACGACCACCACGCCCGCTTCCAGGGCCCGCCGCGTGAAGCGCTCCGGGCCGCCCGGCGGCGAGGGCAGCCACACATGGGGGCAGTGGGGTTCCCCCCGCCACTCGAGGCGGCGCAGGCCCTGGCCGCAGAGCCGGTGCCGGGCGGCCAGCTCCTTGCGCTGGGCCACCAGCCGGCGCCAGGCGGTGCCATCCTCCAGCCAGGCGGTGCCCAGGGCCATGCTCAGGGCCGTGACGTACCAGGTGGTGTGATGCTCAGCCTCCCGGGCCCGGGCCTGCAGCAGGGGCGGCAACAGCAGGTAGCCCAACCGCAGACCCGGGGCCACGGTCTTGGACAGGCCCGTGACGTACAGCACCCGCTCGGGGGCCAGGGCCGCCAGGGGCGGCGGCGCCACCTCGGGCAGCATGCCGTAGACATCCTCCTCGACCAAGAGCAGATCGTGCTTCCGGGCGATGGCCAAGATCTGTTCCCGGCGCCCCAGTCCCATGGTCGCCGTGGTGGGATTGTTCAGGGTGGGGGACAGCACCGCCACCCGGAGCCCCGCGCGACCGGCGGCTTCCAGGGCCGAGGGCAGCACCCCCTCGGCATCCATGGCCATGGGGTGGAGGCGGCGCTGGCTGTGGCGGGCCACGGCCTTCAGCCCGGGGTAGACCAGGCTTTCGCAGGCCAGATCCTCGTGTTCGCTGAGCAGACCCAGGGCCGTGTCGACCGCGTGCTGGGCGCCCGCGCAGATGAGAACCCGGCTGGGCTCGGCCCCCAGGCCGCGCCGTGCCATCCAGGCCACGGCAGCCTCCCGGTGCAGGCGGGTGTCGCCGGGCCCCGGGTAGTTCAGGAAGCGGCCCCCCTCGCGGCCACCGATGGCGGCGAGGCCTTCGGCCAGGTCACCCTCGGCTAGCCCCACGGGGGGACGGTTCGTGGAGAGATCGATGACCCCGCCTTCGGGCCGGTTCTGGAAGGCGAAGAGGGCCGCTTCGGAGGCCAGGCCCAGCACATAGGTGCCTCGGCCCACCTCGCCGCCCACCAGCAGGCGGCGGGCGGCCTCCTGATAGGACCGGGTGATGGTGCTCACATTCACGTCCAGGAGATCCGCCAGGGCCCGGTGGGTGGGGAGCTGGTCCCCGGGTCGCAGCCGACCCAGGCGCACGGCGGCTCCGATGGCATCGGCCACGGCCAGATAGGTGGGGCGGCCATCGTCGGGAAGCTCGGGGATCCAGATTGTCATGCATACAATTCTGGTTTCAAACCACACAAAATCCAGTCCTGGTTTCGAAGGCCGATGGTACGGCTCGGGAGGGATCCATGGGGGCTCTGGCATTCAACGGACAGACGGTGGCGCTGAACGAGGAAGGCTTCCTGGAAGATCCGACCCTCTGGAACGAGGCGCTGGCCGAGGCCCTGGCGAAGTCGGAGGAGGGGCTCGAGGCCCTCAGCGAGGATCACTGGACGGTCATCCGGTTCATCCGGGCCACCTATGAGGAGAAGGGCGCGGCGCCCATGGTCCGCGCCATTTGCAAAACCACGGGACTCAGGCTGCAGCACATCTACGACCTTTTCCCCAGCGGCCCCGCCAAGGGCGCCTGCAAGCTGGCGGGCCTGCCCAAGCCGGACGGCTGCGTCTAGGGGATGCCCATGCCCAGTCCGCTGGTCTTCGGAGTCCTCGCGTCGGCCGCATGGGCCGTGACGGGTCTGGCCCTGCTCCGCATCGAGGCCAGCGCCTACGGGCGGCGAGCGCTGCATGCGGCGCCAGCGGGCGATCCTGCGGCGGGGGTGCGCTACGCCTTCACCGGTGCCATGCGTCCTGGGGCCAAGGAGAGCGTTCGCGAACACCTGCATTCCTATGTTGCGGGCTTGGCCTACCACGCCGGGATTTTCGCGGCCCTGGGCCTGCTGGTCTGCACCCTGGTCGGGTGGTCGCCTCCTGGTCTGGTGCGGATGCCGGTCCAGGCATTCCTTGGCCTGGGGGCCCTGAGTGGGTCCAGCCTGCTGCTGAAACGCTTGCTGCAACCGGAGTTGCGCGGGCTGTCCCACCCGGACGACTTCGTTTCGAACCTGCTCGCCACGGTCTTCGTGGCTCTGGCCCAAATCGGAGGCACAGTCTGGCTGCTGAGCGCGATGGCCCTGCTGATCTACGTGCCCCTGGGCAAGCTTCGGCACAGCGTCTTCTTCTTTGTGGCCCGAAAGAATCTCGGGGCCTTCTTCGGCCGCCGGGGCGTCTTCCCGCCGGGAGGTGCCCATGGCCGTTGATCTCGAGCTGAAGCTGGCAGCCCTCACGGAAGCGACTCTCGCGAAGGGTCTGGCCGTGTTCCGGCAGCACCTCCAGGGGGCCGAGGTCAGCTACTTGAACGCCTGCGTCCGCTGCGGCCTCTGCGCCGATAGCTGCCATTACCACCGGGCCGAACCGGAGCTGGAGAATGTGCCGGCCCGAAAGCTGGATCACATCGCCGCCGTCTTCCGCGCCCACTGCACCCCTGCGGGCCGGATGCTGCCGGGGCTGGTGGGGGCCAAGCGCTGGGACCGGGACATGGTCCGCGCCTGGGTGGACGCGGTCTTTGGCCGCTGCTCGCTCTGCGGTCGCTGCTCGATCAACTGCACCATCGGCATCCCCATGCCCAGCCTGTTCCGCGCAGCCCGGCGGGCCCTGGGGGCCATGGGGCTGGTGCCCGACGATCTCCAGGCCACCGTGGAAAACAGCCTTCAGCACGGCAATAACATGGCCATCGAGCGGGAGGAGTGGGTCGAGACCCTCGAATGGATCGAAGAAGAGCTGCAGGCGGAGACCGGCGATCCCGGCGCCCGGATTCCCATCGATCAGCAGGGCGCCCGCTGCCTTTTCACCGTGAACCCCCGGGAGGCGAAGTTCTTCCCGCTTTCATTGCAGGCCAGCGCCAAGGTCTTCTGGGCCGCTGGCGAGGACTGGACCCTGGCCAGCGACGCGGGCTGGGACCTCACCAACTACGCCCTGTTCACCTGCGAGGACGACCAGGCCGCCGCCATCGTGAAGAACCTCACCGACGCCATGACCCGCCTGGGCTGCCAGGTGCTGGTCATCGGGGAATGCGGCCATGGCTACCAGAGTGCCCGCTGGATGGGACCGGAGTGGTTGAAGCAGGCCTTCCCCTTCCCCGTGGTGAGCATCCTGGAGCTCATGGATGAGTACCTGGAGGAGGGGCGGATCCATGTGGATCCCACGCGGAACCCCCACCCCGTGACCCTCCATGACCCCTGCAACCTGGTGCGGCATGGCGGCATCTCGGAGCCCCAGCGCCGGGTGCTGAGAAGGTCCGTGAGCAACCTGGTGGAAATGGCCCCCAAGGGCCTTGAAAACTACTGCTGTGGCGGCGGTGGCGGCCAGCTGGCCATGGGCCAGTACCGGCACCGGCGCCTGAAGGCTGGCGGGATCAAGGCCAACCAGATCAGGGCCACGGGCGCCAGGATTGTGGCTGCCCCCTGCCACAACTGCATCGATCAACTGGGCGAGCTGAACAAGGAATACCAACTGAAGGTCCAGATCAAGACCGTGGCAGAACTCGTCGCGGCCGCCCTTGTCACGCCCTTGCTCGCAGAGGTCCAGCCATGAGTCTGCTCAATCTTCCCATCCCACCCGAAGTGAAGCTGATCTACCTCGATAACGGAGCCACCTCCTTCCCGAAACCGCAGGCAGTCTACGAGCGCATGGACACTTTCTACCGCTCGGCCGGCGTGAACCCGGGTCGCAGCGGCTTCGACCTCTGCCTGGAGGCCGGAGCCCTGGTGGACGATACGCGGCACCTGCTTTGCGATTTCTTCGGGGGCACGAACCCCAACCGCCTGGTGTTCGGCTACAACTCCACCGATGCGCTGAACCTGGCCATTTGGGGCAGCCTACGGCCCGGGGACCACATCGTCACCACCCACCTGGAGCACAACGCCACCCTGCGACCCCTCTGGAAGCTGGAGCAGGAGGGCAGCCCCGTGGACTGGGTGGACTTCGATGACACGGGATACGTGGACCCTGCAGCGGTCATCGCGCGCTTCCAGTCCGAGACCAAGGCCTGCGTCATGAATCACGCCTCGAACGTGCTCGGCACCGTGCAGGACGTGGCCTCCATCGGCGCCGCGTGCCGGGAGCGGGGCATCCGCTTCATCCTGGACGTGAGCCAGAGCGCGGGCATGGTGCCCGTCAAGCTGGACGAGCTGAACGCCGACATCGTGTGCTTCACGGGCCACAAGAGCCTCATGGGCCCCATGGGCATCGGGGGCATGTACGTCCGCGAGGGTGTTGAGCTCCGGCGCACCCGGGCCGGC
The DNA here is from genome assembly GCA_025363715.1 of Holophagaceae bacterium. GTDB lineage: Bacteria > Acidobacteriota > Holophagae > Holophagales > Holophagaceae > Geothrix. The sequence continues at coordinate 30,359 of JANYLR010000031.1, forward strand.
GGCACCGGCGTCAAGAGCGCCCAGCGGGAGCATCTGGACGAGTACCCCTACCGCATGGAGTACGGCACCCCGAACCTTCCGGGCATCGCTGGCCTCAACGCCGGTGTGACCTGGGTGAACCAGCTAGGCCTGGCCACCATCCACCACCATGAGATGGCCCTCTGGACCCGGTTGCGGGATGGTCTCCGCGAGATCGATGGCGTGACCCTCTACTGTGCGGAGGACATCCCCGGTCGCGAGCGGATCAGCGTCCTGTCCTTCAATGTGGACGGGCTGGAAGCCATGGATGTGGGCACCATGCTGGACGTGGACCACAACATTGCCTGCCGCACGGGCCTGCACTGCACGCCCATGGTGCACGAGCACCTGGGCACGGTCGCGATCCACGGCGCCGTGCGCTTCGGCATCGGCGCCTTCAACCACGAGGCGCACATCGAGGCGGCCATCGAGGGCGTGCGGGAGATCGCCGCCGGGAGGAGGCGCCGGGGCCGAGGCGTGGCGAGCCTGGTCCACGGCTGAGGCAGCCTAGACCTCAGGGCCCGGGTGATCCAGAGAGGGTCCTGAGCATCAGGCGAAGAGCTTCAGGGTCTGATCCAGGGTCCGGATGACGCTCAGGATCTGGAAGGGCTCGACGATGAGAAAATCGACGGCCCCGGCTGCCACGGCGCGGTTCCGCTTGAGGTCGGCTTCGTCTGCGGTACCCGCCATGAGGATGGGAATCGGGCAGGCCTCTTCCTGGCTCAAGCGCTTGCAGCGCTCCAGGGCCGTTCCGGAACGGACGTGGTGGTAGATCAGCACCAGGCCGATGCGACCCCACCCCTCCTCGTTGACGCCAAGTTCACCCAGGGTGGGCCGCAGGGGGCCTGGCCCCGGATCCAGTACGACCACCCCGAACTTGCGGCCCACGGCCTCCGCCAGCCGGGCGGGGAAGGTTTCGCCCTCGGCCAGCACCAGGATCAGGGGATCGCGGTCCACCAGAATCCTTGGGTGGGCGGTCACGGGCTTGGCCGGCTCCCGGCGGCCCGCGAGCCGGGTCGACTCAAGTCCGCCGGGGTTGAATCGGGAGCGATCGCGGTTGGCCTGCTGGTGGCGTGCCTCCAGCAGCCATTGGCGGTAGCGGCCCATCGTGACCCGATCGGCAGAATCCGCGAAGCGCATGCCCCAGATCTTCTCCCCGAAGTAGGCCACCCGCACGGGCAGGACCAAGCTCTCCCCGGTGGCGGCCCGCAGCTCCACCGTGGAGGTGGCATTGAGCCTGAGCATGTCGCTCAGGACCCGGGTCCCTCCGGGCGGGGCCAGCTCCAGGCCGTCCTCCCCGAAGGCCATGGCTTGGCCGTCCTTCACGTCGTTGTGCTGATCCGAGAAGGGGCAGGGCACGGGCCGGTCGGGCACGAAGTCCGCCAGACGGTGGGTATCCAGGGCCCGCAGGAGCCGGGGCATGGCCAAATGGCAGGCTTCGACCCCGTGGAGTTTCCCGTGGCCCTGGAAATCCACCACGGCTTCATAGGGCAGGCCCCGGTCCACCAGCTTCAGCGTGAGCCGGGCGCCCGGCTTCAGCCGCCATTGGCCCCGCTCGAGATCCGAGATGCCGAGGATGATCCGGTCGGGGGTCTCGGCCAGCATTTTGAATTCCCCGTGGAGGTTGCCGAAGGCCACCTGGACCCGTTCCTCGCCCTCGCACAGGCGCTGGAAGACCATGCGAATCGCTTCAATATGTTCCTTGTTGAGGTTGCGGGCCGCCATGGTGACCTATCGGGTGGATGGGCCGGGACTCAAACTTCGCCCAGAATCTCTATCACGGCCGAATAGGGATCCAGGGCCCGATCAGCGATGCCCTGGATGGCCCTTTCCAGCCGGGCGGGTCCCGCCAGGGCCTTGGCCCGCCGCAGGGCCGCCTCCGCCAGGAGGGACTCGAAGCGCAGCCGGGCCCGCTCCCGGGCTTTCCGGGCCAGCCTCCCATGGTCCCGGAGCCACCGGCCATGGCTGCGGACCTGGGCCAGGAGACCGGCGACCCCCTCCCCCTGCTGGGCAATGGTGCGGACGATGGGGGGGTCCCAGCCCTGGGGCATGGCCAGGGACTTCACGGCTTCCAGTTCCCGCTCGACCTGATCGGCGCCCTCGCGGTCGGCCTTGTTGATGATGAAGAGATCGGCCACTTCCATGATGCCGGCCTTGATGGCCTGGATCTCGTCGCCCATGCCGGGCACCAGCACCACGCAGCAGGTCTGGACGCAGCTCACCACGTCCACCTCGTCCTGGCCCACGCCCACGGTCTCCACGATCACCGTATCGAAGCCCGCGGCGTCCAGCAGGTCGATGGCATCCTGGGTGGCCCGGGCCAGACCCCCCAGGGCCCCCCGGGTGGCCATGCTCCGGATGAAGATGCCGGGATCCGCGGCGATGCGCTGCATGCGGATGCGATCACCCAGAATGGCGCCCCCACTGAAGGGCGAGGTCGGATCCACCGCTAGAATCCCCACCCGCTGGCCCTCGGCGCGCAGGACCCGGGCCAGCTGATCCGTGAGGGTGCTCTTGCCGGCCCCGGGGGAACCCGTGATGCCGATCACGGCTGCTCGTCCTAGGTGAGGCCAGACCCGCGCCATCAGGTCACGGGCGCCGGGATGGCCATTTTCCATCCAGGAGATGGCCCGGCCCAGGGCCCGGTGGTCCCCGCGACGCAGGGGCTCCAGGAGGTCAGGGGAAACAGCCATGCGCCCAGCATGGCATCACCCCGCCGGGACCGGAACTCGCGGCCCCGGGCCGGATGGGGTACTCTGATCCTTCGGCTCCGGCCGCACTGGATACCTGTCGATGAAAAAAGGACCCAAAGCTGCGAACAATCCGCTTTCGGGGGATGGGGTTCAGGATCTGGCCTCGAAGCCCACCCCGGTCCTGCTGACCAAGCGGGCCGCCGTGGTTCCGCCGGATCCCAAGGCCCCCCGGGAGAAGATTTGCGCCGAGTGCGGGATCCACTTCAAGGTCGAATCCGGCCAGAAGTTCTATCTCTGCCCGGACTGCTACCGTCGCTCCTTCGTCTACAAGCGGAAGGGAGGCCAGGAGGCCGCCCGGATCCTCACCCACATCACTTGCGCCACCTGTGGGGCCCAGGAATACCTGCCCTTCATCCCGGATGAGCCGGCCAAGGCCCTCTGCCGGGCCTGCTTCGCCAAGGAGCGCCCGGAACCAAAGTCCCCCCCCAGACACACTCATCGTTAGTCACTGAGGTTTGCCCATGCGTCTTCCCGTCCTTCCCGTCCTTCCCTTCCTGCTCATCGCCAGCCTTCTGCCGGCCCAGACCGCCGCCAAGACCCAAAAACCTGCCTCGGCGAAGCCCGCCGCCAAGGTCGCCTCCGCCAAGCCCACGCCGGAAACCGAGGCCGCTCGCGCGGCCCTGCGCCAGACCCTGGAGGCGGTGGATGCCGGCTGGTTCGGCCAGCCCTACCAGGGCATTTCCTCTGTGGATTTGCAGGGCACCCTGGGCATCGCCCTCAGTGGCGCCGCTGTGAATCAGAGGGTGGATAGCCTCAGCGAGGGGCAGGTAAAGGGCAATAGCCAAGGCGGCCAGGCCAACCTGCGAGTCAAGAGCACCTATTTCGCCAACGGCGACTTCAAGACGGACCTGGCCGGCGACTTCGGCACCCTACTCTACACTCGCCGGGGCGACCGGGGCTTCCTCTACAGCAAGGATCAGAACGCCTACACCACCAAGGTGGATCGGCCCCCCAGCGACGCGCCCGCCACCTTCATGTCCTGGTTCCGCCAGACCCTGAATGACATCAAGGCCGTCTACATCGATGCCCCCACCTTCAAGGCCAGCCTGGGGGCCGAGGAAAGCATGGAAGGCCGCGCCGTCCAGCGCCTGGTCTTCAACGCCCCCACCGGCCCCTGGGACGCCAAGAAGCGGGAGCAGAGCATGGCCCAGAGCCTGGGATTCTGGAAACGCGGCAAGCTCGAAGTCATGGTGGATAAGAACACCAAGCAGCCTCTGCGTCTTGAATTCCGTAACGAGGAGCAGGGCGTGCAGACCCGCATGGACTTCACCTACGGGGGCAACAGCCGCCTCCAGTCCGTGAACATCAGCAACAGCAGCCGCGGCTTTGAAGGCCCGGGCTGGCTGCGGGTCGGCTACGGTGGTGACGGCCGCATGTCCAATATCGCCGGGGAGCTGGCCAGCCAGGACAAGAAGGTATCCTTCGCCATGGACCTGGCCTGGTCCAAGACCCGCACCGCCGCTGATATCGCCGCCATCCCACCCGCCGGTGCCACCAAGCGGGGCCCTGTGGAAATGGAGACCCAGCTCCTGGTTGGTCTCGCCTCCAAGATCTTCGACCTCCAGCGCGCTGGCCTCAACCTCCGCGCCGTCGCCGTCGGCGGCAAGTAGCGCTAGGAGCCTATCCAAGTATTCGAGCGCCCCGCGATGGGTCCAGGCGAGATGCACCGCAAGGAAGGGCCCGCAGGGCGATGTGGTGGCATCGTTCAAGGGCCCTGACGCCGCGGGGCGCCTGCCTGGGCCCATCCCGGTGGGCGAGTGGCGGCGCGCGTCGCCATGCGGCGTCAGGCTCGGATCGCGTAGTACCCGCTACGCTCACCTCGCCTTCCATGCCTGCCTCGCGCGGCGCCACTCGCGCGGGGCATTCCAATTACTTGGATAGGCTCCTAGACTGATCCCATCGGAGCGTGGCGCAGCCTGGTAGCGCACCTGCTTTGGGAGCAGGGGGTCAAGAGTTCGAATCTCTTCGCTCCGACCAATGACAAAAGGGGGGTGCAACGCACCCCCCTTTTGTCATTGATAGAAAGGAGATTCGAACTCTTGAGTGGGATCGTGGAGGCGCCACTCTCCACCTGACGCACCCTGCCCCGCAGGGTGCTCCCGCTCGCCAGCTCGCGGAGGTGGAGCCTCTGTGGCGCCGGAACGAGACCGGGGACGGCGCAGCCGGCCCAGTTCGAATCTCCGCTCCGGTGCGTCGGCGCGGAAGACGGAGAACCGCCCACTTCCGCGCGGCCCAGTTCGAATCTCCATCCAGATGGATCGAGACCAAATCATGTGAGCAACCCACGCTTGACTTGAGTGGGATGGCGGAGATCTGCCCTCAAGCCCGTCCGAGATGAGTCTTCAGCCCCTCGACGACGGCGGCCAGGAGCGCCTCAAACCTTCTCAGCAGGGGAAAAACGGATTCAGGAGGCCCATCCTGAATGGCGTTCTGTAAGTCCCTGGAGAGGTTGGAGAGCTGTGTGGCGCCGATGGTTCCGGCCACGGCGATCATGGAGTGGGCATGTCTCGAGGCCGTTTCCATTTCGCCCAGAGCCAGAGCGCTCCGGATCTCCTCGGCGGTCTCTGGCTTGAGGATCAGGAAGCGGCCTAGCATCTTTTCATAGAGGGCCACGTTGCCTGAAAAGGAAGCCAGACCGGCTTCCCAGGAAAGAACCATCGGATGCACGGCCGGATTCCCTGCGCCCGGAACCGGAAAGGCGGCCTCGGTCGGGGGACCCCCCCCGTGGATCCATTTCGCCAGGGTGCCGAACAGCTCGTCGGGATTGATGGGCTTGGTGATGTAATCGTTCATGCCCAGGGCCAGGCAGCGCTCCCGCTCCGGTAGCATGGCGTGGGCGGTCATCGCCAGGATGGGCAGGTTGGCGAAGGCGGCCTCGCCGCGGAGTTGCCGGGTGGCCTCGTAGCCATCCATGACGGGCATCTGAAGATCCATCAACACCACATCAAAGGCTTCCGCATGCACTTTTTCGATGGCCTCACGCCCATCCATGGCGAGGATGACTTCCATGCCCATGAGGGCCAGGAGCTCCATCGCCACCTCCTGGTTGAAATCGTTGTCCTCCACCAGCAGGATCCTCGCACCCTTCAGTCGAGCAAGATCTTCAGGGGTCACCGCCGGACTGGAGGGGGCTAAATGGGCAGGCGTCCTGCTCCCGAAGGCGTTGGTGATGGCATCGAACAGCGAGGAAGGCGAAATGGGTTTGGTGAGGTAGCCGTCCAGTTGTTCTTCCTCCACCCGTCGGGCCACCTCCTCATCCCCATAGGCGGTCACCATGATGATCCTGGGAATGGCGTGCGCATTCGGTTCCGCTCGGATCCGACGAGCGGCCTCGAACCCATCCTCATCGCCCAGGTGCCAATCCAGGAGCACCAGATCGAATGACGCCTCCTGCAACGCCACGAAGGCCTCCTCGGCGGAAGCCACCATGGTGGTGGGATAGCCGAGGCCGGTGGCCAGTCCATGCAGGATCAAGCGGGCGATGGGACTGTCATCCACGACCAGGATGCGAAGCCCCGCGAGGTCTTGCGTTGGGACATCCCGTGGCGCAGGCACCAGGTGCCCAAGCCCGAAGATGGCCGTGAAGAAGAATTCACTGCCGCGGCCCAGGGCGCTTTCCACCCATAGCTCGCCCCCCATCATGCCGACCAGGTGTTTGCTGATGGCCAGCCCCAAACCCGTGCCCGTGAACTTTCGGGTGCTGGAACTATCCACCTGGCTGAACGGCTGGAACAGCAGGCGGGTCTGGTCGGGCGACATGCCAATGCCAGTGTCCCGCACCGAAAACTTGAGCGTCACGCGGCCCTCCCCAGCCTGGATCTTGGTGACGGTGACCACGATCTCCCCGGTTTCGGTGAACTTCACGGAGTTGCTGCACAGATTGGTGAGCACCTGTCCGAGCCGCATAGGATCACCATCCAGACAAGGTGGTACGTCAGGAGCGATGTCTAGCAGGAATTCCAGGTTTTTCTTCGCGGATCGCATGCCCACCAGCTGCGTGACCTTCTCGAATTCCTCCTCCAGAAAGAATTCCTTGGTGTCCATCTGAAGTTTCCCGGCCTCGATCTTGGAGAAGTCCAGGATGTCGTTGATGATCCCCAGCAAGGAGTCCGCGGCTACCTTGGACTTCACCAAGTACTGCCGCTGCTTGTCCGTGAGGTCCGTCTGGAGGGCCAGGTGGGTGAGCACGGTGACCGCGTTCATGGGCGTCCGGATTTCATGGCTCATATTCGCCAGGAAGGAGCTCTTCATGCGGTTGGCCGCCTCGGCCGCTTCCTTGGCGCGCACCAGGTCCGCATTCGACAAATGGAGCTCCTCGGAACGAAGGGTGACCAGCTCCTCCAACCGGGCCTGATAGAGGGTGAGCTCCGAAAGGGCCCGTTCCCGGTCTGCCTCCAGACGGGAGCGGCGGTCCAGTTCATTCCGCAGCTCCAGGGTGCGCTTCTGCACTACCCGTCGCAGGGACCAGGACCAGAGCGCCAGTCCTGTCAGAAGGATGATCCCGAGGATGGGCAGTCCCGCCAGGAGGACGCGCTGGAGGAGCTTCGAGTTGGTGGCCACGGCAAGCGGCTGCTGGGGCGGGTCCGCCCAGAGAGTCAAGGCGCATCCGACCAAAGCCAAAATCCGCAGCATGGCGAGCCCTGCTGATTTCGCATCAGGCCAACCCTGCCGAGCAGGACCATCTTGCCTGGGGATGGCATCGGTCGGTGGAGGGATGGTCACATCATTAGCCTTGCGCACAGTCTCTTATCGGATATTCAGCGGGGAGTCTGAATCCGGGCTGTTGCGGCCTCTGGCCCAGGCCAGAGCTGTTTCCCTGACCCTGTTGCGGGCGATTCTTGCCGTGGCCGCCCAGGGAAGGCTGGCACGGGCTTTGACAGGACTCCTCTTTCGCCCAGTAGGATGGGGACGCCCCACCCGTGGAGCCCTATGTCTGCCGATCTGATCCCCCATGCGAAACTGATGGCCCTCTTGAGGCGCTTCATGATGGAGCATGCCAAATCCTCCACCCGGTCCATCTGCTTCTGCCCGATCTGTGTAGACGCGCGGAAGCTGATCGACAAGGCCCTGGGCGAAAAACCACTGGGCTGAGAGCGCCTGACAAAACCCCACGATGCCCCGCGAGGGGCACGAGGCGAGGTGGGATCTACTTGCTTCGGATCTGTCCCTCGGCATAGAAGCACTGCGGGTACCTGGCATACCTGCGCTCGAAGTTCTCCCAGGCCACCCGTTCCTCCCGTGCGAACTCCACCAGCAGGGGGTCTGGGCCAGGTTCGAACCGGCCTTCGGTGGCCCAAGCGCTGGGCAGGACAGGGTGTGAGGTGTTCCAGAGCAGGTATCCGAGCAGGAAGAGGGTGAGGATGATTGCACTCGCGAGCAGCCACATCGGAACCCCCTCACAGAAATCTTTGGCGGACAGGTGTCAGGGAGACCGGTACCGGCAGCCCTCGGGTGGCTTAGCGGTTTCCGGGAATGAATTCTTGAGATTCAGGGCGCCCAAGGCTTCGCTTTTCGGAATGACACACGCAGCAGGGGGCTGGTTTGAGGGGGCCCTACTTCTGTCCCTCCAGGGAGACTTCCTTGGCGGTGAGGGCGGGGTCTGCGAAGGCGGCGGCATCCTTACCCCGGGCCTTGACGACGGTCTCCCCGATGACGATGGCCGCGAAGAACTCGTCCACCGACATAGCTGGCCCATCCACGCCCGAAACATCCGATTTGCCCATGGCGCTGGCCGTGGCCATTCCGATGGACTTGCCGAGGATGGTGAGCGTGTGGGCTCCCGAGTCCTTGGCGGTGACCACGCCCTGAAGGATGGGCCTCGCGTCATTGGTGGATTCCATGCGGGTGGCCACCATGGAGATTCCATCCCGACCCAGCGTCCCCCGGACCTGCACCAACTGCCCGGCGGTGAGAGCAGCCAAGGTCACCCGCTGATCGGTCAGGGCATCCACCTTGATCAGGACGCCGTTGACCTTGAAGCTTCCGGTTCCACCGGCGCCCACCACGGGTCCTGAGACGGCCCCCTGGAGGCGAATGTTGGCCCGGAAGGAGACCTTGCTGGCGGCCAGCGCGCCACTGACCCCGAGCACGCCCTCCACTTCCACCTTCACGCCCGCGACGAGATCATCGGGGACGCCCCCGCTCCAGGTGGTGCTGGGGCTGGTGGTCACGGAGATGCCGGCGACGATGAACTGGGTGGAACCGGTCGCCGAGGTGACGATGCCCTCAACCTCGGCTTCGCTCTGGGGCAAGCCCGGCAGCCGATCCTCGATGGAAATACTGGCGGCTTCGATGACGTTCCCGGCCTGGACGGGCTTCAGGGAGCGGACCTCCACGAAGGAACCATTCGCGAGCCCAATCGGAAGGGTCGCGCCCCCCAGCAGGTTCACGGTGTAGGTGTCCGAGGGACCCGCATCGGGCGAAAGCTTGAGGGTGAAACCCGTGGCGCCCAGTGCCGAGACCATCCCCTTGAGCTCGAAGTCATCGGCCACGCCGGCCTGGTTCTTCTCGATGCGCGTGGCTCTGAGTCCGCCCCGATCATCGGGGACGCCAGACACGCGCACCCGGTCATTCCCATGGATGGAGTCAAGCCGCGTGGTGTTGTCCTCGAACTCGGTGCTGTCATCCACGCGCACGGTCTGGCCACCCACCGACAGGGTGGAAGTGCCCACGGATCCGACCTTCCCTTTGACCGCATCCTCGAACTCGATCTCGAGGGCCTCCCCGGTGTGGCCGTTGTGATGAGCCTTGACCTTCACCACCATGCCCGGTTTCAACTCCGTTTCGGTTTTCTGCGCCTTTTCGACGAGGATGGTGGCCCCGACCGTCGACAGGGTGAGGTTGTTGACCTGGATCGACCCGGCCGCTTGGGCTGTGATGGCTCCGGTGGTGAACTTGACGGGAGCCGGGGGAGTCGGGGTCGGAGTGGACGAGCTGCTCCCGGAAGAGGAACCCCCGCAGGCCGTCAGAACGAGGATGGCGAGGGCAGCGGTGAGTTGGACAGGTGCTTTCATAGGGCCTCCTTGGCCGATAACCAACATGGATGTGGCGTGCTATCCAGGGTGGCTATCGCCAAGGTCTGGACCAGATCCGAAAATGAAAAGCCCGACCATCCGGTTCCCATGCATGGCGGTTCTGGTTAGCAGATTCGAAAATGCCAGGCCGATGGCGATAGGGGACCGATCGCCCATCCCTTAGTCCGCAGACCCGCTAAACTGAACCCCGCGCGCCCATAGCTCAGGTGGATAGAGCAGCAGCCTTCTAAGCTGCAGGTCGCTGGTTCGAGTCCAGCTGGGCGCACCAGCCGTGGATCGACGCTCGTTCTGGACTCGAACCAGCGAGTGGGATTGTGGAGGCGCGACACAAAGTCGCGCCGGAGCAAGACCGGCAGGTGGTGAAGCCAGATGTTGTTCGAGTCCAACTGGGCGCACCAACCTTGGGTCGATGCTCGTTCTGGACTCGAACCAGCGAGTGGATGGCAGAGCAAGGAGTACTGTCAGCTCGATGGAGGAGCTGGACCTATGAACCTTGGTCAAACCATTTCTCTGAACGTTGGCCCGTGAAACCGTCACAAGTTGCCATCTCGAAGCGCTGTCCCCCCAGGCGAGGGAAAAATATTCCGGTTCGGACATCTATCTGTGAAACAGGAGTTTGTGCATCCTGTTGGTCATTAGACTAGTTCATATGGACTAATCAACTTGAGAATACAGAACAATTAGGTAGATTGGGGGCGCTTGCGCTCCCATGGGAGTTGCGTATGCTCTCAACTTACTTCGCAGAAAAATCTCGTTGGCAGCAAGAAGAATCACAAAGAAGGCCCACGGGATCAGGCGTGCCTGAACCCGCATTGTGAGGCTCGCCATCGAGGGTTCCGCGGCTCGCCCCAGATCGTTCCACTTTGAAGGATGTGCCACATGAGGGACCTGAAGACTAGGTGGTATCCGGGCCTGCTCGGGATGGTCTTCGGCCTCTTGGCCCTATTGGGATGTGGGGGCAGCAAGGGCTCCTCCGGCGTCAATCAGTACTATGGGAATTACCATCCAACGGGTTGGATGACGATCCATGGCGGACAGGCGGTCGCAGGCGTGGACGCCTGCAAGAAGTGCCACGAAATCTCCCTGATCAAGGTGGGCGCGGGCGTTCCGACCTGCATGACCACGGGGTGCCATCACCAGGGCACGCCGGGGTACGCGGACGCGGCCATCCACGGCCCGCTGGCCAAGTCGGCCAGGACCTCCCCGTCCGGTGGAGGACTGATCTCCTGCCAGATCTGTCATGGTGATGACTTCACCGGCGGCGCTTCCGTCAAGGCCTGCGCCGCCTGCCATGGCGTGAGTGCCCCGCATCCGCACAAGCCCTGGCGCATCGCAGTCGGTTCCACCTGGACCCACGTCAACACCGACCCTTCCAATGCCGCCGCCTGTGCGCAGTGCCATTACCCCGGTTCGCCCAACAACCCGGCCCTGCATCCACTCACACCCGCCCCTGCGGGAACCCAGCCGGGCTGCTTCAACCTGACCCTCTGCCACGGTGCCAATGCGGCTCCGCATCCCGTGCCGTTCTTGGCCGGCATGACCGATTCCAAGCTGAACGGCCACTTCACGGTCACCGCCTCGGCCTTCGCCTCGGACTGCGCGACCTGTCACGCCTACACCGGGGTCTCACCGACCACCTCCGCGCCCCTTTGCGAGGTCTGCCATCAATTGGCTGATCCCACGCTGCCCGGCACCCTTGCCGGAACCTGCCTCTCCTGTCATGCCGGAACCAGTGGTCTGCCGAAGGGGCCTGGTGGGACGGGCTTCCCCAGCATCGCCGGAGCCCATGCCAAGCACATGTCCCTGGCGACGGGGCTGACCTGCAATACCTGCCACGCCGGCAGCGGCAGCGGCACCGCCACCCACTATGACAATGCGAATGCCCGGATCTACGATCTCGCCGGTCCCGGCAGCGTGTCCGTGGATGCCCTGTACAAAGCGAAGACTGGCGGAACCCCGGCCTTCAACCTGTCCGCCCTGACCTGCTCCAACATCAGCTGCCACGGCGGCCAGGTGACGCCCAGCTGGGAATTCGGCACGATCAACAGCAGCACCCAGTGCACGGCCTGCCACGCTGTGGCCAGCACGGCGGGAACGAGTACCCAGTACAACGATGCCTTTGGTCGCCACAGCCTCGGCTCGCACGATGCTACGAATTCCACGAATAATATCGCCTGCACCACCTGCCACAACATGGGCAACGGCTCACCCGGGGCCCTGGCCCACTTCAAGTACCTGAACACCACCGCCGTGGATGGCGCCGCGACGGGGACCCCCGTGGATCAGATGCCCAGCGGCACCATCGCCTTCAACCCAGCCATCGTCACGGGTGGCACCTATACGGTGACGAGCGCCTCCCAGGGTAGCGGCACCTGCGCCCTGACCTGCCACACCCACGTCCATACCAATGCCGTGAACGATTGGACCTCCATCGGCGTGCCCCACCCCATCCCGTTCCTTACGGGTCAGCTGGACACCCAGGGCAATGGCCATCTGATCGCCACGGCCGCCATTTTCGCGGCGGACTGCAGCACTTGCCACGCCTATTCGGGAACCTCGCCGAACCCGGCGTCCCCCCTCTGCTCGGTCTGTCATCTCCTCGCCAATCCCACCGTGGTCGCCACGGGGACCGGGACCTGCCTGTCCTGCCATGTGGGTCCATCCGGTCTGCCGAAAGGACCTGCGGGTACCGTGTTCCCCAGCATCCCCGGGTCCCACGCCAAGCACCTGAACCTGCCCACGACCTTGACCTGTAATACCTGCCATGCCGGCAGCGGCACGGGCACGGCCACCCATTACACGAATGCCAACACCCGGCTCGGGTCCATCTCGGGACCTGCCACCGTATCGATGGATGTTCTGTACAAGGCCAAGACTGGAGCCAATCCCACCTTCACCAGTGCCTCGCTCACCTGCTCCAACGTCAGCTGCCACGGCGGCCAGGCCACCCCCGGCTGGCAGGTCGGCACCCTCAATAGCGCCACCCAGTGCACAGCCTGCCACGGAGTGGCGAGCTCGGCTGGAACGAGCACCCAGTACAACGACGCCTTCGGCCGCCATAGCATCGGCACGCACAACGCTACGAACGCTGCCAATGCCATCGCCTGCACCACCTGCCACAACATGGCCAATGGTTCGGCGGGGGCCCTGGCCCACTTCAAGTACCTGAACACATCGGCCGTGGATGCGGTCGCCACGGGCCTGCCGGCGGACCAGATGCCCAGCGGCACCATCGCCTTCAATCCGGCCATCGTCACGGGTGGCACCTACACGGTCACCAGCGCCACCCAGGGCAACGGTGGCTGTGCCCTGACCTGCCACACCCACATCCATGTCGCCACGGTGGAGACCTGGACCGCCAGCGGCGCGCCGCATGCCATACCGTTTCTATCGGGCCAGACAGACACCCAGGGCAATGGCCACCTGAACGCCACCGCGGCCATCCTCACCGCCGACTGTGGCATCTGCCACGCCTACTCGGGCACCTCCCCCATGGCCGCGGCGCCGCTCTGCAACGTCTGCCACAAGCTGGCCGACCCCACCGTCGCCGGTACCAATACGGGAACCTGCCTCTCCTGCCATGCCGGCACCAGTGGCATGCCGAAGGGACCGGGGGGGACGGCCTTCCCCAGCCTGGCGGGCGCTCACCTGAAGCACATGAACCTGGGCACCGTCCTGACCTGCGATACCTGCCACGCGGGCAGCGGCACCGGGACCAACACCCACTACACCAATGCCAACGCGCGGATTGGAATCCCCCCGGGGCCAGCCCCCGTGGTGATCAGTGCCACCTTCAATGCCAAGAGCGGCAGCGCAACCTTCACACCGGCCTCCCTGACCTGCTCCAGTGTGAGCTGCCATGGCGGCCAGGCGGCCCCCAGCTGGCAGACCGGCACCATCGCCAGCGCCACCCAGTGCACGGCCTGCCATGGCGTAGTCGCATCCGCCGCCACCACCACCCAGTTCAATGACGCCTTCGGCCGCCACAGCCTCGGCACTCACAACGCCACCAATGCGGCCAACGCTATCGCCTGCACCACCTGCCACAATATGGGTAATGGCTCACCCGGCGCCCTGGCCCACTTCAAGTACCTGAATACCCCGGCCGTGGATGCGGTTGCCACGGGCCTGCCCGCGGACCAGCTGCCCAGCGGCACCATCGCCTTCAACCCGGCCATCGTGACGGGGGCGGGGACCTATACGGTGACCAGCGCCACCCAGGGCAACGGCGGCTGTGCCCTGACCTGCCATACCCACATCCACACCGCGGCCGTGAACGACTGGACCTCCATCGGCGTGCCCCATCCCATCCCCTTCCTGACCGGCCAGACCGACACCCAGGGCAACGGGCACCTGAACATCACGGCCGCCAAGTTCACCGCGGACTGCGCCAACTGCCACGCCTACTCAGGCGCGTCTCCCATCGCTTCGGCCCCCCTCTGCTCCGCCTGCCATGCCCTGGCCAACCCCACGGTGGTCGCGACAGGCACGGGCACCTGCCTGTCCTGCCATGCGGGTCCTTCCGGCCTGCCCAAGGGACCCACCGGTACCGTTTTCCCGAACATCGCCGGTTCCCACGCGAAGCACATGAACCTGGCCACGGCCACGACCTGCGACGCCTGCCATGCCGGCAGCGGCAGCGGCACCGCCACCCACTACTCGAACGCCAATGCCCGGATCGGAACCCCAGTGGGGCCGGCCTCCGTCTCCATCGACTTCCAGTACAAGGCCAAGACCGGCGGCAACCCCACCTTCACAGACGCCACGCTCACCTGCTCGAACGTGAGCTGTCACGGCGGCCAGGCGACCCCCGGCTGGCAGGTGGGCACCCTCAACAGCGCGACCCAGTGCACGGCCTGCCACGGGGTGGGCGCCTCGGCGGCGACTACCGCGCAATATAACGATGCCTTCGGCCGGCACAGCCTCGGGACGCACAACGCCACGAATGCCGCCAACGCCATCGCCTGCACCACCTGCCACAACATGGCCAATGGTTCACCGGGCGCCCTGGCCCACTTCAAGTACCTCAATACCAGCGCCGTGGATGGCGTGTCCTCGGGCCTGCCCGCCGACCAAATGCCCAGCGGCACCATCGCTTTCAATCCCGCCATCGTCACCGCCGGGACCTACACCGTGACGAGCGTGACCCAGGGCAACGGCGGCTGTGCCCTCACCTGCCACACCCATATCCACGTCGCCACCATTGATACCTGGACAGCCTCTGGCGCGCCCCATCCCATCCCCTTCTACGCCGGCCAGACCGATACCCAGGGCAATGGCCACCTGACCGCCACCGCGGCCACCTTCAGCGCCGCCTGCACCACCTGTCATGCCTACACCGGGACGTCTCCGCTCATCACGGCGCCCCTCTGCTCTGTCTGCCACACCCTGGCCAACCCCACCCTGGTCGCCACGGGTGTCGGCACCTGCCTGTCCTGCCATGTGGGGGCCTCCGGTCTGCCGGCGGGACCCACGGGAGCCAGCTTCCCAAGCATCGCTGGGGCCCACCCTGTCCACATGGGCCTGCCCACCACCCTGACCTGCAATAGCTGCCATGCCAACGTCGGCACGGGCACCACCACCCACTACAACAGTGCCAATGCCCGGGTCACCCCGCCGACGGGGCCCGTGGCCATGAGCATCGATGCGGCTTTCCAGGCCCAGAGCGGGAATCCGGTCGGCTTCAATGGCTCCTCCCTCACCTGCTCCAGTACCAGCTGCCACGGCGGCCTGGTCACCCCCAACTGGCAGACCGGCACCATCGCCGCCACCACGCAATGCACCCTCTGCCATGCCATCAACAACGGGACCACGCCTTCCCAGTACAACGACGCCATCGGGCGCCATGCCTGGGGCACCCACTCCACGGCGGGCAGCCTGGACTGCACCTTCTGCCATGACATGACACTGGCCACCGCCGGTGCCCAGAAGCACTTCGCAGAGCTGAATACCACGGCCGTCAGCAGCACCAACAAGCTGCCCAGCACCACCATCAAGTTCAAGCTCGGCAATGCCACTTATCCCATCACCGGGGCCGCCACCTACACCATCAATGCGACCTTCCCCGAAGGGGATGGTGGCTGCGCCCTCACCTGCCACAGCCAGGTCCACACGGACGCCAACAACCACTGGAACATGCCC
Source organism: Holophagaceae bacterium (assembly GCA_025363715.1). Lineage (GTDB taxonomy): Bacteria > Acidobacteriota > Holophagae > Holophagales > Holophagaceae > Geothrix. The sequence continues at coordinate 46,305 of JANYLR010000031.1, forward strand.
AAGGGCTCCGGAGTGGCGCACCCGGTGCCGTTCTTGACTACGGACCTCAGCACCGGAGGGAATACCCACCAGACCCTCACCCTCGCCCAGTTCAATGGCGAATGCGCCACCTGTCACGACCTTGGCGGCGTCTCCAGCAAGACCGGTCCCACCTGCAACGTCTGCCACACCCTGGCGGATCCCACGGCCGTCACCACCGGGGCTGGCACCTGCCTGTCCTGCCATGTGGGCGCCGCCTTCAAGACCCAGGGTCCCACGGGTTCCGCATGGCCGAACCTGCAGGGCGCCCACCCGACGCACCTCTCCCTGCTGACCTTCACCCGGGCCACGCCGCCTCTGCCGGCCACGATGACCGCTTCGGTATGCGAGGCCTGCCACGTGGGCTCGGTGCCCGGGGACTCGGCCAATACCCACTACAGCAATGCCAATAAGCGCCTGGCCAGTCCCAAACTGTCCGGCCCCGGCACAGTGTCTATCGTTCCCACGTTCAATGCCCAGTCTGGAACGGCGGGAACCACGGTGAGCGCCTCCGCCTTCACCTGCTCCAACATCTCCTGCCATGGCGGACAGACCACCCCCGGTTGGCAGAGCGGAACTCTCACACCGAATGCCACCACCTACTGCATCGCCTGCCACAAGATCGCTACGACGGCCACCCAGTACAACGACGCCACGGGCCGCCACAACAATCCGGGCGCCCACAACACCACCTGCGACTACTGCCACGACATGACCCAGGCCAAGCAGGGCGCCATCGATCACTGGAAGTACCTGGATACCTCAGCCGTCCGCATCACCCCGGACCAGCTGTCCAGCGATACCATCAAGTTCGGTGGAGGCGCCCAGCCCGCGACCGGAGCACTCACTTACACCGTGAACGTCACCATCGGCCGAGGTGGCTGTGCCCTCAGTTGCCACGGGCAAGGCCATACTGCCAGTGGCAATATCTGGAATTGAACCAGTTCAATCATGACGACCAACTGAATGGGTTGGCTGGCGAACCCAGGCGGGTTCGCTAGCCTGGGTAACGGGTCTGAGAGGCTCACTCGCTGCTATTCCTTGTGGAGAAGGTCATGGGCACTCCTGCAGGTGCTGAATCCATGAATTCAGTGGCACCCGCATCCACCCGAGAAATTGGGATCAAGCGCGGCGCGTATGCTCGAAACCCCTTCCTTGGCGATGAAGGCTGAAAGTCCCAAGGCGGCCACCGCGTCCGCCCACCACAGGGAAGGCGCGAGCAGGAAGACGAGGCTTCCGGCGAGCAGAACTGCGGAGAGCTGGATGCAGGCCAGACTGCAAGCCGCATCCCCCCTCAGTGTCCGGCTATCGAGGGCGCTGGCCGTTTGGCGTTTGGCCCGCCAGAGCCAGAACATGAAGCCAAGGCTGAGGGATGGAATGATGAGACCTGGAAGGGTCGTCACGGGGTGACGATGGCTGCCGAGTTGGAGGGCTGCGCCGATGGAGGCGCCAAGTGGCAGCCAAACGAACAGGATTCCGATGCTTAAGGTGGCCATTCGTTCTCGTCCCAGGCGGTTGGTGGCGCATTCGCCCGTGTCGCGCAAGCGCCACAGCACGACCAGGGCAGATCCCACTTCGATGAAGCTGTCAGCACCAAATCCGAATAGTGCTATCGAGCCATCTGAAAGCCCGTACCCCATGGAGGCGAAGCCTTCTACCAGGTTGTAGCCGATGGTGAAGTAGGCCAGGAATCGTGCATAGGCCAACCATTGGGATGGAGGAGCACCGGCTTCGGGCTTCATTTTTAAGCCTTCAACAGACTGAGGATCTCGTCCGAGCTGGCCACCTTGCCCTGGAACTTGAGGTGGCCATCCAAGGCGAGCGCAGGGGTGCTGAGGATGCCCCGGGCGACCATGACCGCATAATCCGATACCTTCACCATCTGGTGGTCTCCGCCGGACTGCTCTGCCGCAGGTTTTGCATGCTTTTCCAGGGTCTGACACTTAGCGCAACCGGGACCGAAGACTTCGATGAGCATGGGATCTCCTAGAGGATGGCGTTGAAGAGATAGCCCACCAGCAGGATGCCGGTGGCCACGACGCCGACGAACATGGCGATGAGCCGGGGGCGCATCACCTTGCTGAGGATGATGGTTTCAGGCAGCGACAGCCCGATGACGGCCATCATGAAGGCCAGGGTGGAGCCCAGGGCCGCACCCTTGCCGAGCAGGGCTTCCACGATGGGCATGACCCCCGCCGCGTTCGAATAGAGCGGCACGCCGATCAGCACCGCCAGGGGCACGCTGTACCAATGGTTTTTGCCGAGCAGACTCGCCATGAAGCGCTCAGGCACATAGCCATGGATGAGGGCGCCCACGGCGATGCCCGCCAGGATACAGGGCCACACCTTGCCGACGATTTCTTTCACGCCTTGAACGGCCAGATCAAAACGGGCGGGAAGGGTGCTTTGTTCCTCCTCGACTTCACCGAGGGCAGGGGCGGTCAGAGCGCCCTGGACCCAGTTCTCCAGATAGCGCTCCATGTGGAGACGCCCCAGGATGAGCCCAGAGGTACAGGCGATGGCCACGCCGGTGCCGGCATACAGGAGGGCGATCTTCCAGCCGAACATGGCGAAGAGCATCCCCAGGGCGATCTCGTTGACCATGGGCGTGGCCACCAGGAAGCTGAAGGTCACGCCCAGGGGCACGCCCGCCCGCAGGAAGCCGAGGAACAACGGCACCGCTGAGCAGGAGCAGAAGGGCGTGATGATCCCGAAGAGGGACGCCAGGGCGTTGCCGAGGCCGGGGCGCCGTTTGGAGAGGGCATCCCGGACCCTGGTGGGGTTCACGAAAGTCTGGAGGAAGGTGACGATGAAGACCACCAGCGTCAGAAGCAGCAACACCTTGGGCGTGTCGAAGAAGAGGAAGGCCACCGCCTCGCCCAGGTAGGACTTGGGGATGAGCTCTAGGAAGCGGAAGGCGATCCATTCCGACATCGAGTGGTTCACGGCATAGAGGAACACCCACAGGGGCAGGGCAGCAGCAGCCAGCCACCGCGGCGAAGCCAGCTTGGTTGTATGGCCACGTCAGACACGAGAAACCGCCCGGTCCGCAGGTGAGGACTTCTGGACCTTGGAGCACACGACCGGGATGGATAGGGCCTTCACCTCCAGGGCGCGGTCTTCAAGCACTTCCAGCAGCCTTCCTGCGTCAGCCAGGATGCCCTTGAGGAGTGGTGATGCCTGCTTCTTGGGCACGACGGACGCGAAGACCCACCGGCCATCTTTCCGCTCCACGACGAAGCCCGCTCGGCGCAATTCCCTGAGCGCCTCGGATACCGAGGATTGGGGTACCTGTAGGGTTTCGGCGATCTGACAGACGCACAACTCGCCAGGTTCCAGCAGCGCGAGGACCCGCATCCGCAGCGGATGAGACACCGCCTTCACCTGCTCCACCAAGGCCTTCAGGTCGTCCGAAACAGGGGTCACCTCTCAACGCGTGGCTCCAGGTCCAGGTGCTACCGGCCGGGAGCCTCAGGGAGAGATTACTTCATGCCATATCGGAAAATATCGAAATATATACTCACTCGCCCGCATCCCATCGGACCGGCATTCCAGCGACACCATCACATTCGGTGGGGGTGGATTGAATGGGTGGGATCGTTCGATTTCGATTCAGTGATCAGCCTCGATTCCAAGTCGACCAGGGCGTCTTCCAGAGGCTTCAGAGACACATCCTCTGAGGACCCACTCTCGTAGTACCCAAAGGGGTTGTCCAGATCCCTGATCAGGAACATGAGGAAGAGCAACAGATAACTGACCACCACAACGAAGAAGAGCGATTCATAGAAGGGTTCGATCCGCGCCAGTGCGAGCCCAAACACCAAGAGAATGGTGGTCGTACTGGCGATGAAGTAGCCCGATGAAATGAAGTCGGTTTCCCGGATGGTGTGGATTCGGATGATGATCTTTCGCAGGGCGCTTTGCTCCTGTTTCAGCCGGGCGATGAAATTGGCCTGGGTGAGTGGTTCCAGGGCCAGGAAATGATCGTTCAAGCCGGTAATCAGGGTCATGACGGTCGAGCTTCGTTCCTGCTTGTGCAGCCATCGGTGAATGGTCGAACCGAGCAAGCGGATGTGTTTCAGTGCGGCCAAGGCAAGCGGAGAACGGGAGCGTCGATGGATGCTTTGCATCTCATCCGCCAGCGTGGCAAGGATCGCTGACAGTTCTCCGGGAATGCGCTCGCTTTCCTTGTAATCCGAAAGCACCCCGCTCAGCAGGAAGCCCATCAGGAAGACGTTGGCGCCAATGAGCCCCGAGAAGATGGCGTTGATGGAAAGCACTTCAAGATTGAAACGGTGCAGGACCAATTTGACCAGGACCAGGAGGGCGACGAATGGGAGGACCCGAAAGAATATGCGGTACTCCTTCCGGATGCGAAGAGCGCGGATTGAAACCATGGGCAAGGTACCTTCAAAGAGGGTTGCGGCAACGAGGTGGCATCCCTAAAGCACGACGGGCTCGGTTTCAATGTCTTCGGATGGAGGGCTCGCCGCCTTGGGCTGGCCGAGGGATCTTGCGTTGTGGCGGGACTTCGGGTTGCGGGTTCGACCCTCATCCAAGGCATCTCCAAGGGACCGCTCCATGCGACGGGATGCCAGGTTGATCGCGCTATACAGGTCGGTGTGGCGACCTTCGGTGTTGATGGAGGGGTGGCTGTCGGTTCGCGCTCGCAGGTGACAAACCTTGTCTTCACCTCCCTTTGGACCATTGACATCCGTCAGGTGGACCGCAAGTGACCGGACACGATCACCGGATCGGGATTCAAGGTGTTGTACGCGATCTTGAATGTGACCTGCCAAGGCTTTGGAGACGGGCCAGCGAGGTGAGGTGATTTCAGTCTGCATCGTCATGTCCGGATCCTTGTGGATGAATGCATAGGACAGCTCCTCCTCGTGGCCTTGTCTGGCCACGGGTGCTGCAAATAAGGGCTCGACAGCTCGGATCGGCGGAACTGGCTTCCTCACCCGGATGGCTTTCGCCATCTGGGGAGGCGGGGCCTTATCCCCTCTTTGGAGGGGGAGATTCCGGGTCCAAGTGCGGGTCGCTCAATCGCTCAGCTGGCGGACATGCGAAGGTGGTTTTGGATTCTGCAAGAAAGATGGCCTTGATTGAATCCTGCGCTGGCATCCGTTCCTGCTCATCCAGCTCGCACATTACCTGGACTTCCTCCACCCCGGAGTCGCAAGAGCATTCGGATCGATGGGTGTTCGAGGGCAACGCCATCAATACCACAGCCAGGAACACCAGCATCCAGAGGAGGAAGCGGGGAACGGCTCGGGGGCTTGGGTTGCCGGATTGGGACATTCACTTCCTTGGCGAAACAGGTTCATGCCTTGCAGGTCGGGTCTCGAATATTTCAGGCTTCAGCCTCCGACAAGCTTGTATGCCAACCATACTGGGCCATGATTCAGATTGTAGCTACTGGCAGTGCAACCTCCCGAACAGTGAAGGCAAAGCCTCGTGTGGAGCCAAGGAGATCGCCGATTCAGCGTCGTTCCAAGACGATCGTGGAGGCTGTCCTGACCGCCGCTGCTCAGGTTTTCGAGGAGCGAGGTCATACCGGTGTGTTTGACCGGCCCACCCAGGCGTAAAAGCTAGGGAGGGCCAGCAGCGTGAAGAGCGTGCTGGTCACAAGACCACCCACCATGGCGATGGCCAGGGGCCGCTCCAATTCGGACCCTCCGAACCCGAACAGCATCGGCATCAGGCCGAGAATGGCGGCTCCGGCAGTCATCAGCTTGGGGCGCACGCGGCCCAGACTGGCTTCCCGCAGGGCGGCCTCGAAGGGGAGGCCCTTGGCCATCAGGTCCTTGGCCTGGGTGATGAGGACCAGGCTGTTCTGCACCGCCACGCCGAAGAGGCCGATCATCCCCACGATGGAGCTGATGTTCCAGGTCTCCCCGGCCAACCACAAAGCGAAGAGCGCGCCTGCGAAGGCGTCAGGCAGGGTGGCGAGCACCACCAGCACCTCCCGCCAAGTCTTCAACGCAATGTAAAGCAGACCTACCACTAGCGTCAGGGCGGCCAGAATGGCGAGGCCCAAGCGACGCTGGGTCTCCCTGGCCTCCTCGATCTTCCCGCCCAGCTTGAGGAAGGCCCCTTCGGGGAGCCTCGGGGACGCCGAGGTGGCCATCCAGGGGGACTGACGGGGGGTGGCACCAGCCTGTCCGTCCACGTCTGAGCCCAGTCCTGGAGCACCACCCCAGGTGGCGTGCGTCCCGGAACCGCCCCACAAATACACCACAACGGGCGGGTCTCGGGGGTCAAACAAAGAACTTACGAGCACCCAGGAGCACCGAAATGCACCCAGTTGCACTCGTGGTTCTGAATATGAAAAAGCCCCGGAGACTGAGCATCTACGGGGCTTCTGTTCTGGGGCGGCTGATGGGGCTCGAACCCACGACATCTGGAATCACAATCCAGTACTCTAACCAACTGAGCTACAGCCGCCGTCGGACCATTCAGACTATCCTGGGCGGCCCAGGAAGGCCAGCGGGAACCTTCTAGGGACTGCAATCATCGAAGTCATGCCGGACAGCCGGTCGAGTGAGGGGTTTCATGAATCGTCAGGTCAAACAGGTTCTGGGGTTGTCGGCCTTCGCGGCCGGGTGCATGGCTCTTGGGATGGGGCTGAGCCACGGGTGGCAGGCGGCGGCCCAGGAGGAAAAGCCGGTGGTGGTGGAGGCCAAGGGGCTGGATCGGCTGCCGCCCATCGCAGAGGTGGCCGAAAAGCTGAATCCCACGGTGGTATCCATCACGAACACCAGCTTCGTGAAGAACCGCCGGGGCTTCGAGCATCCCCAGGTGGGTGGCCAGGACTTTTTCGACTTCTTCTTCGGCCCTGGCGGGCCCCAGCAGCGCCGGAGCCCACGGGGTGGCGAGGATGAGCAGCGGGCCGTGTCCGGTGGCTCGGGCGTGATCATCTCCCCCAATGGTGAGATCCTCACGAACTACCACGTCATCGCCAGCATGGGCGGGTCTGACAATGCCCTGGAGGTGAAGACCACCGATGGGAAGACCTTCAAGGCCACCGTGCTGGGCAAGGACAAGGAGCTGGACATCGCGCTCATCAAGATCGACGCGAGCCACATGCCTCACGCCAAGCTGGGCGATTCAGATTCCCTGCGCATCGGTGAGTGGGTGGTGGCCATCGGCAACCCTCTGGGCCTGGAGCACACGGTCACCCAGGGCATCATCAGCGCCAAGGGCCGCAAGCTCGATACAGGGGTCAGCTCGTTCCTCCAGACGGATGCCGCCATCAACCGAGGCAACTCTGGCGGACCGCTGCTGAATCTGCGGGGCGAGGTGGTGGGCATCAACACCGCCATCAATCCCGCCGGGCAGAACATCGGCTTCGCCGTGCCCATCAGCCAGGTGAACCGCATCCTCAAGGATCTGCGCAGCGGCAAGCCCGTGAGCCGCGGCTACCTGGGCATCGGCCCCGCGGAGCTGGACCAGGCCTACCAGGACGCCCTGGGCGTCAAGGCGGGCGTGGTGGTCAGCACCGTGGAGAAAGGGCAGGCCGCCGAGAAGGCCGGCCTGCAGCGACTGGATGTCATCACGGCCCTGGACGGACAGCCCGTGAAGAGCCCCGACGAGGTGGTGGCGGTGGTGTCCAGCCGACGCGCCGGGGACACCCTGAAGCTGACCGTCTTCCGGGATGGCAAGACCCTCAACCTCACCGCCACCCTGGGGGATCGCAAGGCCCTCGAGGCCCAGCGTCGCCGCGAAGCCGGTGAAGAGCCCGAGGATGAGCCCGCCCAAAAGCCCCAGGGCGATCAGAAGAGCCTCAACCTCGAAAAGACCTATGGCTTCACCGTGGAGCCCGCGGATGCCAAGAACCGTCTCAAGGGCGTGGTGGTGACTTCGGTGGATCCCCGCTCCCCTGCCGCGGATCGGGGCCTGGCCCCAGGCATGGTTATCACCGAGGTGGGCCGCCAGCCGGTGAACAACCTGGCCGAGTTCAGCGCCCAGGTGAAGAAGGCCGGGGGTCGCACCCTCCTGCTTTACATCCAATCGCCCAACGGCAGTCAGAAGATCACCCTGCCCGTCCCGCCCCGGTAAAGGTCACCCTGGACGGAGCCGATGCACATGGAGGGAGCCCCGGTAATCCAGGGCTCCCTCCATACCGTTCAGCGGCGAAATAGGCGCAGGCATTCCAATTAGCCCGGCAGGCTCCTAGACTCGAAGATTCAACCTAGGCTAAGGATCAACCATGGGCCAACGCCTCCTCCTCGTGGACAGCGACCGGAGCTTCCTGAAGGAGCATCAGGTCAGCCTCGAAGCGGCCTTTGATCTCGAGGTGGTTGGGTCGCCGGAAGGGGTGATCGCCAGACTGGAAAGTGGAGCCTTTGCCGCAGTCTTCATTTCCGTGGAGGTGGCTGACAACAAGGGCTATGCCCTCTGTTCCACCATCCGGAAGAATTCGAAGCTGGACGCGGTGAAGATCGTGCTCATCAGCGCCAAGGCCACGGAGGAAGAGTACCGGCGCCACAGGAGCCTGAAGGGCAAGGCTGACCTCTACCTCCACAAGCCCATCGCCCCCAGCGCCCTGGTGGCCGGGCTCACGCCCCTGGTGCCGGTGCGGGTCCTGGATCCCGACAACCCCCTTGGCGAACTGGTGGATACGGAACTGGGTGACGACTGGCTGGACAACCTCAAGGGCGCCCTGGACGGCCCCGCCGCGAGTGGTCCCATGACCGCCGCACAGATGTTCGGAACGCCCCCCCCCTCGCCAGTCCAAACCACTAACCTGGATGCCACGGTGGATCGGAGCGCCGATGTGCCCCACGATTCCCGGCACGTGCGGCTCCTGGAGGACCAGGTCGCGACCCTGCATGAGGAACTGCGGGTCCGGGACCAGCGCCTGGCGGCTGCGGAGCAACGCATCCAGGCGGCCGAATCCGAAGCGCTGCAGGTCCAACGGCAAATGAATTCCGTGACTCTGAATCTGGACGAACTCGAGCGGAGCAATCGCGAATCGGAAACCCTCAAGGCGCGCCTCGCCGAGACCGAGGCGGCCCTGCGCAGCCTGGAGGAAAGCCGCGGCCGCGATGGCGAAACGGTCGAGTCCATGAAGGCCCAACTGAAGGAGGCTCTCACCGAGCGCACAGACCTCATCCAGCAGGTAGAGACCCTGAACCAGCAGGTCGGCGACAAAGCCCAGCGGGCCATCGAGCTCCTCAAGGACCGGGACCGGCTCATGCGCGAACTGATGGACCTGGAGCCGTTCAAGGCCAAAGCCCAGGACCTGGAGAGCGCCCTGGCCGCGAAAACCGACGCCCTGGCGGCCAAGCAGGAAGAACTGGAGACCGTGCTCGTCGGGAAGTTGGAAGTCCTGACCACCAAGCAGCAGGAGCTGGAAGATTCCCAGCGGGCCCAGGCTCAGCTGAACGCCACCCTCGAAAGCCTGGTGGAGCAGCACACCAGCCTGGAAGGCATCCATCAGGTGGCCCTCTTGGAAGTGGCCGGGTTCAAGGAGAGGGCCCATACCTATCAGCTGGAGATCGCGGGGCTGGAAGCCACCATGCGCGGCCAGGGCCGGGATCTGGCGGAGCTGGGCACCCAGCTGCGCCAGCGCGAAGGCGAGCTGGAAGCTTGCCAGACGCAGATCCTTGAGCGGGACCAGCAGCTGCTGGCCAAGCAGGAAATCATCCAGCAGCATGAGGAAGAACTCACCCATCTGATGGTCCAGTTCACCACCATCCAGCAGGATCTGGACGCGGCCAAGATCCAGCACGAAGGCGAACGGCTCGAGCTGATGAATGGCCTGGATCAGAAGGATTCGGAGATCATGCGCCTGAACCGCACCCTGGCCGACCACCAGGAAGCCCACAGCCTGCTGGAGCGGGAAAAGCAGGCCGTCCACGGCCAGCTCTCCGAACACCGGGACCGGCTGCAGAACCTCGACGGCCTCCTGAAGGAGATCCAGGACAAGCTCCGCCGCGGCTCTGACCTAGCCCGAGGTTAGCCCCCGTGACACTCGCCGCGGCCCTCATCTGCGCCGCCCTCATCTTCCTCAGCGCCTTTTTCGTGTTGGCCGAATTCGCCGCGGTGCGGGTCCGGGAAACCCAGCTGGAGGCGCTGGTCGAAGGGGATCCCCGCGCCCGCCGGGCCATCGAGGTTCATCGCGGTCTCTCCCATCACCTGTCGGCCATCCAGGCGGGCATCGTGCTCTGCGCCCTGGCCCTGGGCGCCGTGGGCGAGGAGATGTTCAGCCACGCCTTCCGGGGCTTCTTCGGCCACCTGCCCTGGCCCGCCCTGGTCATTCCTCTCAGCACCGGCCTGGCCCTCCTGGTGATGACGACCTTGCATGTGGTGCTGGCTGAGCTGGTGCCTCGGAGCCTGGCCATCCGTTCCGCCCAGGTCTGGGCGCTGCGCACGGCCACGCCCCTGCTGGCCTGGTCCCGCTTGGTGCGGCCCCTCACCTGGGGCCTCACCCAGCTGAGCCACCTGGTGCTGCGGATCTTCGGCGTGCATCCCGAGGCGGACGCGGAGGACCTGCTGCCTTCCGAAGCGGAGTTCCGCCGGATGCTGGAGCGGAGCCAAGCCCAGGGCCACCTGGAGTTGGACCGGAAAGAGCTCATCGAGAACCTCTTCGATTTCAGCCGGCGGATGGTGAAGGAGATCGCCGTGCCCCGGGCCCAGGTGGTCTGCTTCGACCTGACCCGCAGCCTAGCAGACAACCTTCAGCTGGCCCGCACCACCCCCCACACCCGCATCCCCCTGGTGGAGGGCGATCTCGACCGGGTGGTGGGCGTCATTCACCTCAAGGAGCTGCTCTGGGCCATGCAGGACCAGGAGGGTCCGGTGGATCTGCGCGGGTTGGCCCGGCCCGCCTTCTTCGTGCCCGAAATGAAGCCCATTCAGGGCCTCCTGCTCGAATTCCAGCAGCGTAAGCAGCACCTCGCTTTGGTGGTGAATGAGCACGGTGGGGTGGATGGGCTAGTGACCCTGGAGGACGTGCTGGAAGAGCTGGTAGGCGAGATCCAGGACGAGTTCGACCGGGAGGCCATCCAGCTGCGGCGCACCCGCGGTGGCGCCTGGCTGGCCCAGGGCGACGTCATGCTCGAGCAGCTGGTGGATCACTTGGCCTTGAATCTGGAGACCGAAGCCGGTTCCGTCAGCCTCGGCGGATTCTTCCAGGAACAGCTGGGCCGGGTCCTCCGCCCTGGCGACGAGCTGCGCCTCCAGGGCTGGCGCATCCGCGTGCTATCCATGCGCGGCCTGGCCCCGGGGCAGTTCCTGCTCAAGCCCCTGCCGCCCCCGGCGGAACCGGACGAGGTCCGTGGCTGAGCCTCTGGAGGGATTCCTGCTCGCCGCGGGCCTGGGCCTGCGCATGGGGTCCCTGAGCCAGTGCCTGCCCAAGCCTGCCTGGACCCTCCGGGGGCGGCCCCTCCTGCAGTGGGGGGCCGAGGCCCTGCTGGCCCACGGCATCCATGGCATCGGCTGCAACGCCCATCTGCTGCCGGAGCGGCTCCGCGCCGTGGCGGGCGGACTCGAGGTCTTCGAAGAGCCCCGACTGCTGGGCAGCGCGGGGGGGGTGCTCCATGCCCGGGGCCGGGTGACGTCGGAGCTGCTCACCTGGAACGCGGACGTCTGGGCCGAGGCCGTGCCCTTCGATCGTCTGAGGACGGCCCACCGGCTGGCTCGGGCCACCCTGAGCTGGCTGCTCATCCCCCATCCCGGGGGTGACTGGAATCCCGTGTGGATGGATGGGCAGGACCATGTGCTGCCCAAGGGGGTGGCGGGGCCGCAGGGACCCTTCCATTTCACCGGCGCCGCCGCCTGGTCCCCGGAGGCCCTGGACCTGCTGCCCGAGGGGCCCAGCGAGGTGAACGAGCTGCGGCCGCGGTTGCCGTTCCATATGGGCGTGGTGGTGGAGCCCTTCCTCTGGCGGGAGGTGGGTAGCGCCGACGCCCTCATCCAGGTCGCCGCCGAGCTGGCGCCGGAGGAGGAAGGGCGCGTTCCCGGCTGCTATGTTCATCCCACCACCCGGCCCGGAGGCAGGTTCACCCGCTGCGTCCTGGGCCCAGGAGCCGCGCCTCCGCCCGCCGTCACCGATGCCGACGCGCTGTGGTTCGAGGAACGGGGCAACCAGGTGCGGCTGGGCCTGTAGTCGGGATTTAAGGACATGCAGCCGGAAATGAATGGAGATGGGCGGAGATGGGGCCGTTCAGGTGTGAGCATGGGCTCTATCCAGGGGGCACCTTTGCGGCGCTTTCGGGGCGCTGCTGCGGTGGGCCCATGCGGATACGGCCTCACCCTGCTTTATCCCCGTTCATCTCCGTCCATCTCCGGCCAAAAGGCGGTTCCCAGGTTCCTCCATGGCTCAACACCCTTCCGGGAGTACCCTGGTCGGATGGACCCCCGTCTCGCGCGCGCCCTGGAGCGCTGGCAAGTGTCGGAGCCCCGCGCTCTGGCGGGGGACGCCGGGGCCCGCGAGTACTTCCGGGTGGGCCATCCCCAGCTGGGCACGGCCCTAGTGGTGCTGCATCCCCTGGACACACCCGAGAAGACCGACGACAGCTACTTCGAGTTCCGGGCCATCCAGGCCTACCTGGATCCCCTGTTGCGGGTGCCCACCATCATCCAAAGCGATGACGAGGACCGCTGCCTGCTGGTGGAGGACTTGGGGGACACCACCCTGGAACGTCGCCTAGTGGAGCATCCCGAGGAGGAGCTGGCCTGGGCCCAGCGGGCCGGCTGGCTGCTGACCACCCTCGCCGGACCCCTGACCTTGGGCGCGCCAGGCCACACGTTCTTCATGAGTCGCGCCTTCGACCTGCCCAAGTTCGAGTTCGAGTGGGCGTACTGCCGCACCAATTTCTTCGAAGATTTCCTGCAGAAGGAACCCCCGCGCTGGCTGGATCGGATGATGGGGGAAGTCCACGCCAGCCTGGAGACCCGGGCCCACTTCTTCGTCCACCGCGACTTCCATGTGCGCAACCTCATGGTGCACGGCGACCGCCTGGTGGCCATCGACTTCCAGGACGCCCGCCGAGGCGCTGCCACCTACGACCTGGCCAGCCTGCTCTACGACGCCTACTGGGACTGGTCCAGGGAGGCCGGTCGCGCCCTGCTGGCGCCCCTCCAGGCCGAGCTGGGCTGGAACCATGAGGCCCTGCTCGAAGAGCTGAACCTCAGCGCCCTGCAGCGCAGCCTCAAGGCCCTGGGCACCTTCGGCTTCCAGCTCGTGCACCGCCGCAAGGCCCACTTCGCCCCCGCCGTGCCTAGAACCCTGCGCCACCTCCGCAGCCACTTCCAGCGCATGAACCACCAGGATGGAGTACTTGCCAGTGAGCACCTGCTGAGGCTCGCGGAGGATCGCCTGCTGAAGTAGGGGGCCTGGGCGCGGTCGGCCGAGATTGATGAAACGAGATCGGGAGTAGGATGGGCGAATTCAGTTTTACCCGGTGAACCGAGATGTCATAAATCAGTTCGCCTGAACAATGGTCAGGCAGGCAACTTTTCGGAGTCAGAATGCAAGCGCACTCGTCCGAAACTCTCGATGTCACCTTGAAACTCTGGGCTGTTGCTGGCCCCCTGTTGACGGCCGGTATTAGCACTTGGTGGGCGAGACGCAATCAAGTGAATGATCGAGATTTTATAAAGTCATCCGAGAACGAACAACAGATCCTCAAAAAAGCAGAGAAGGCTGAGGAACAGCGACAACAACTGAATAGGGAGAAATACACAGAACTGAAAATGGCAATAGCAACCTTTATGGGTGCCACCTATGAATATGTTCGTCGGCAGACAGATCTCCATAATGATCCCAAACACGGGACCCTTGAGGCTGCAGCGAATGCCAATGATAAATTCATCTACAGTTGTCAGTTGGTGGTAGTGCTAGGCGACGAAAGCCTTGCTGATGCTGCGCTCTTGCTCTGGGATGCTTCCCTGAAAATTCCTCGTCCAGTCGCCGAAGCAAACTCACCGCAACACCAAGAAGATATGAAAAATTATCGGCTAGCTAGGACAAATTTTAATAAGATCGCACGTGAACACCTCATTTCCTTAGAAGCGGCGAGCCATGCCTAACCCTCCACTCAAGTTCGACCCCACCTGCATTGCCTACCGTTTTTCTCAACTTCTCGCTATCTCGGCTCCGCCCATCGCCTCGGTGTAGGCGTGGCCGCTTTGCTTCATTCGCTCGGCTGTGGCTGAAGGGCCCTGACCCGAAACCAAAGGAGTTGCACATGAAGATCTATTCCGTCACTGCTTCTATCCTTGCAAGTGCGATCTCTGCCTCAGCACAAACCTATACCCCACCGAATGGGTCGAAGTATTTAGTTAATGTGCAGGTCACCAGGACGGACACAGGAGACGAGGTTCATCTCAAGGTGACTCTCTCAGCCCCACCAGTTTCCGAATCTCTTCCGGTATGTAACCAGGCCTTTTTCTATGGTTGGATTGCTACAAACAAACAGAGGCTCACGATAACTCAAACCAAGGACGAAGATTCTCCATATGGATTCAAGGCTGTGCGCCAAACTTTTTCGGCAGGGGAGAAAATTACGCTTGAGACTGATTTACCAAAGGCCTTTGTAGATGCTGTCGGTTCTCATTTGCATGCCGGCGTCGGTCTCGTCGGGGGCGCTTACTACCCGACCCAAAATTTGTTGGTTAAAAAATAAATCTCATTTTTGGCTCGAATCGGCGACGAAAAACCTTTTCCCAAGGCGCCGCTGGGCCTAACCCCCCGCTCAACTCAGGCCCCGCCTGCACTGCCTTCCGTTCTCTCTCGACATTCCGCTCCCTCGGCTTCTCTTAGCGCCCCGGCGCAGATAAGGCCGATGAGCCTCGTTCGATGACCCCTCCATTTCAATCCCACAGCACTCCCATGTCCGGAGTCCCGCCATGCCCTCTCCCTTGCGCCGGATGGCTGTGCCATTACTCTCGGCGGCGATGCTGGTTTTCGCCTTCCTGTCATTAGCCTGCGGGCCCCAGTCGGCCGGGTCGGACAGTGCCCTTGCGGCCATGCTGAAGTCCCAGGCGGAGGCCTGGGACCAGGCGATCATCCGCAGGGACGCGAAGGCGATCGCCGACAACATGAGCGCGGATTTCCGGCATATTGGCAAGTCGGGTGACATGGCCGATCGGGCCGCCTTCCTGCGGGACCTGATGTCGCCGGACCTGGTGATCCACCCCTACACGGTCGAGGATTTCGATGTGCGCATCTACGGTGACTGCGCCCTGCTCTGCGGCCGCACGCGCATGACCGGGACCTACCAGGGCAAACCCTTCCGATCGCACTACCGCTACATCGATACCTACGTCCGTCAGGACGGACGGTGGCGGGTCTGCAGTGTGCAGATCACGGCCCTTCCCGAGTAGGCCGGGCCGCTAACCACCCAGCAGCCCGTCCACGAAGGCCGGCACCAGCTCGGTGGCCTTGCCGGTGCGGGCTTCCTGGAAGGCACTGGCCACCAGGCTGGGCTCCAGGTTCAATTCCAGGGTGCGGGCGCCAGGGCTCACGGCCTCGATGAAGCCCGCGGCCGGATAGACATGGCCGCTGGTGCCGATGGCCACAAAGAGATCGCAGGCTTCCAGGGCCTCGTAGATGCGCTCCATCTCCAGGGGCAGCTCGCCGAACCACACGATGTGCGGGCGCACGGGGCCGCGACCGCAGGCGTGGCAGCAGCTTGCGTGGTCCAGGTCGCCTGGCCAGGCCTGGACGCGGCCGCAGGCGAGGCAGCGGCCTTTCAGCAGCTCGCCGTGCATGTGGAGCAGGTGCTTCGATCCGGCGCGATCATGCAGATCATCCACGTTTTGGGTCACCAGCAGGAAGTCGCCCGGCCATTCGCGCTCCAGCCGGGCCAGGGCCAGGTGGGCGGCATTGGGCTGCACGGTGGCGAGGCTGCGCCGCCGCTCGTTGTAGAAGCGGTAGACCAGCTCCGGATCCCGGCGAAAGGCCTCGGGCGTGGCCACCTCCTGCACCCGGTGGTTCTCCCAGAGGCCGTCCGCCGCGCGGAAGGTGCGCAGCCCGCTTTCCGCAGAGATGCCAGCGCCGGTGAGGATGACGATGCGGGCGGCGCGGGTGGAGGGCATGGCGAGTTCCATGGAAGAGGTGGCTCGAGTTTCAAGGACAACTGATTACCGCCAAGGCGCCAAGAACTGCAGCGGCAGACAAACGATCCAGAGTTTTCTTGGCGTCTTGGCCGTGAATCTTTTGACCTGGATTGGCGCAAACGCCTCGGCTGCCTTCGTGCCCTTAGGTTCTTACTTCGTGCTCTTCGTGGAAATCTTTTCCCCCAGGTCCAAGGCCTTGCCATCCACGGCGCCCGGCTTGATCCCCAGTTCATGCGCCAATGTGGGAGCCAGGTCCACGGTGCGCACGGGCTCGGGGCGCTGACCGGCCTTCCAGGGGCCCCAGAAGATCAAGGGGACGCGGCGATCGTAGGCGTTGGGCGTGCCGTGGCCCGTCGCGTATTCCGTAGGGGGCGTGCCGAAGACCACGAGCGGCTTCACGGCCATGAGGAGATCGCCGCTGCGCTCGGGGTGGAAGCTGCGGCGCAGAAGGACCCGCAGGCTGCTGTCCCGGGGGCTGCCGGTGGCCGCCGGGTCCGTGGCCTGCAGTTCCGCGGCGGTATACGCGTCGGCCACTTCCGGCCGGCTTCGCAGCCAGACCTGGGCCCGCTTCAGGACCTCCGCGCGATCCAGGTTCACGGCCTGTACGGCGGCTTCGTCAAGGTAGAGGGTATTGGGTTCCGCCGAGGGCTTCAGCAGGTTGCGATCCACCTTGAAGGTGGTTTTGAGATCGGCCTGTAGGGCTGCCAGGAAGGGTTCGGCGAGCAGGCGCCGCGCCGGGAAGCCCGATTCCGCGAGGGCCTCGGGGATATCCACCCCCCCATGGTCGGCACACAGCACCACCCAGGCGCCCGGATGCTGGCGGCGCAGGCGGTTCAGGAGCCGGTCCAGCAGGTGGTCCAGGCGGTGGATTTGGTCGCGCATCTCGGTGCCGAGGGTGCCATAGCCGTGGCCGATGTAGTCCGTGGCTGAGAAGCTGATGGCCAGCAGATCCGTGCCGGGGCCCTTCCCCAGCCGCTCGCCGGCCAGCAGGGCTTCGGCCGCGTCCAGGGTCACCGCGTCCAGAAAGGGGGAGCGCCGGAAGCGGCCTTCGAAGCCCTTGTCCAGGGGCATGCCCGCGCCCTGGATGAGGCGGGGCAGGGCACCGTTGCGAACGGTCTGGGGGCCGAAGGTCCAGGACCCGGAGCGTCCTTCTGGGGTGGCGGGATCCTTCGACCAGAGCCAGCTGTCGCCGGTGATGCGGCCTGAAAGACCACGGTCATAGCTCAACAGCCATTCGGGCAGGCGGTCGGCGTAGATGGTGGAGCTGGTGAATCCCGCCGGGCCGGTGAACCAGTAGACGCCCGTGGGCTTCCGTCCAGCCATGAGGATGGCGGCGCGGTCCTTCCCGGATACCGCGAAGACCCGGCTCCCGGGCACCTGGGCCTGCAGCCAGTCGCCCAGGGTATCGCCGAGGAAGCGGGCATTCGAGGAACTGGGCTGGCCCGGCGCATGCAGGGCCTTGGCGGCGGGATCCTCCACGCAGTAGACGAGCTTGTCCGTGGCGCGATCGTGCCAGCGGTTTTCCACGATGCCGGTATTGGCCGGGAAGCGTCCGCTGAGCAGGACCGAATGGCCGGGGCCCGTCTCGGTGAAGCCGTGGTCGTGATAGGCCTCGGTAAAGAAAACGCCTTCTTGGCGCAGCCGGGCGAAGCCGCCTTTCAGCTCCGGACCGTAGGTCTGCATCAACTCCGTGGACAGCTGATCCACAGAAATCACGATCAGGAGTTTCGGGCGCGGCCTGGCCGCCGGTGCGGCGACCAGGGCCGGGACGAGGAGGAGGGGAACGAGGACGAGAGAACGCATCAGAAGGCCACCCCCACCCCGAAGGTCCACAGCCGCTCGAACTCTTGCCCGCTGCCCTGGGCCGTGAAGTAGGTGGCCAGATCCGAGGCGCTGCTGAGCTTCACCGGCCGGTCCCTGCTGACCGGCTGCTGGTAGCTGGCCGCCAGATAGGGATGGACCACCACGGAGGGGATGCGCCAGCGGGTGCCCACCCGCAACCAGGTGCGGCTGAGGTTCTGGGCGTTCGAAGCCCCGGTGGTGTCGAAGGTGTAGCGCTGGAACCGCTGGATCAGGCCGATCTCGCCGGCGATCCCCACGAAGGGCACCCAGATCTGCGCGTTCAGGCCCACACCGGCTCCCTGCTGCTTGAGCTTCGTGGCCTGGGACACGGTGTTCAGGGCCAAGCTGCCATCCGCCGAGAACTGCGAGTATTCCAAGCCAGCCTCCAGCTTCAGGAGGGGCCCCACCTGGAAGAGCCGACGGTTCACGGAGGCGATGTAGCCCTTGCCGGTGTCGAACTCCTTGGACGCCAGCTGCACGCTGCCTGAGATCAGGGTCTGGGGCAGGTTCTGGCCGGAAGCCCGCGGCAGCTCCAGGCGCAGGTCCCACTGGGCGCAAAGCGGCAGGGCCGCGAGGCAAATCGGAAGGACGGCAAGACGCATCGGAGCTCCGGCAGGATCTCCGATCATACCGCCTGACTGGACGCGTCTACTTCCACTTGATGGAACAGCCCCGGCTCGCGGGTTGTTCGGCTGGCACAGGCTTACCGGCCAGCAGGGCCTCGGTGGCGACCTCAAGATCGCGCACCGTCACCTTGGCGGGATCGCGCCAGCTGTCATCCATGCGCCCGCGGTAGACCAGTTTTCGAGAGGCATCGAACAAGAAGAAATCCGGCGTGCAGACGGCGCCGAAGGCGCGGGTCACCGCCTGGGGCTCGTCCTTGAGGTAGGGGAAGACGAAGCCCTGCCCCTTGGCCTGGGCCCGCATGTCCGCCAGGGATTCCTTGGCATGGGAATCCACATCGTTGGCATTGATGCCGAGGACCGCGATCCGGCCCGTGTACCTTGTCGCGTAGGCATGGATACGGGCCTGGGTGGCCAGCACGTAGGGACACTCGGTGCTGAGGAACACCACCATCAGGGGGATGGAGGATCCGGACCCATGCACCTTTCCGTCCGTGCCGGGAAGGCTGAAAGCGGGGCAGGGATCGCCCAGCTTCAGGCCAGCGGGCGCCTGGGCCACCAGGGCTGAGACCAGGAAAAGCGAGAGCAGGAGACGCCTCACCGGGACCGCCACTTGATGCTGCAGCCCATGCTGGGATGCTGCACCACCATGGGTTCGTTCCCCGCCAGCACGCCTTCGATGGCCTCTCTCAGATCCTGGTGGGTGACGTGAGCGGCGTCCTTCCAGTTATCGTCCAGGCGGCCCCGGTAGCACAGGCGGCGATGGCTGTCGTAGAGGAAGAAATCCGGCGTGCAGGCGGCGCCCAGATCCCGGGCGAAGGTCTGCTCCTCGTCCCACAGGTAGGGAAAGACGAAGCCCTTGGCCTGGGTCCGCCTGCGCATGGCCTCGAAGCTATCATCGGGGTAGGTCACGGCGTCGTTGGCGTTGATGCCCACCGCGGCGCAGCGCCCGGCGTAGGCCTTGGCCAGGGCATTGAGGCGTTCATCCACAGCCTGCACGTAGGGGCAGTGATTGCACATGACCACCACCAGCAGGGCGGGGGTGTGGAAATCGTGAAGGGACCAGAGTCGACCATCCACTCCCGGCAGGGTGAAGTCCGGGCAGGCGGTGCCAAGGGGAACCATGGTGGATTCCAGGAGTGCCATGGGAACCTCCAGAGTGTTTCTCTTCTTATCGTAGGCCGTGGGGCAAGCGATGATCAGCACTCTGTCATTTTTTTGACTTGACCCTTCGACCCTTGCATCTAGGCTAATTTCAAGCAAGGAGCCCATGACCCAACTGCCCCGCCTTCACTGGTCCACCCTCGGGGACGATACCGGGGGGCTGGAGCATCGGTGGGCGGCCCTGTGGGACGTGTCCGTGGATCGCGGCACCTCGCCGGCCCTGGCGCCGAAGGATGTGGACCTCTGGGTGATCAGCGCCAAGGGCGCCTGGCCACCGCCGGAGCTCAACCGCATGATGGCCGAAGTGGCGGCCCTGCCCATCCTGCTGGGGCTCCAGCCCGAGGCGCCGCCCCTGGATTCCAAGACTCTGTCGGAATGGGGCTCGCTGGGTTCCGTGCGGTGGGGCGTGCTGGGTCCCGAGCCACCCATGCCGGGCCTGCGTCCCCGGTCCGGCACCACCACCCAGCTGAGCGCCTCCCAGGCCCTGGCCTTCGGCCTGGTGGGCACCAGCGCCGCCATGCAGGACGTGCTGGCCCGCGCCCGCAGCGCTGCCGCCACCCGCGCCACGGTGCTGCTGCTGGGGGAGAGTGGCACGGGCAAGGAAGTCATCGCCCGGGCCATCCACCGCATGAGTGCCGACCAGGCCCAGCCCTTCGTGGCCGTGCACTGTGGGGCCATCCCCGACAACCTGCTGGAATCGGAGCTCTTCGGCTACAACAAGGGCGCCTTCACGGATGCCCGGAAGGATACGCCGGGCAAGTTCCGCGAAGCCCACGGCGGCACGATCTTCCTGGATGAAGTGGGCACCATGCCCCTGGGCGCGCAGGTGCGCCTGCTGCGGGTGGTGCAGGAGCGGGAGGTCCAGCCTCTGGGCGGCGGCGCTCCCGTGAAGGTGGATGTCCGCGTGGTGACCGCCTCCAATGTTGATCTGTGGAAAAAGGTCCAGGACGGCAGCTTCCGGGAGGACCTGTTCTACCGGCTGGAGGTCGTGCCCATCACCATGCCGCCCCTGCGGGCCCGGCGAGAGGAAGTGCCCTTCCTGGCCCAGCATTTCCTCAACCGGAAGGCCCGGGAGCATGGCCTGTATCCCAAGGCCTTGCACCCCAGCGTCGATCCCCTGCTCATGTCCCTGCCCTGGCCTGGCAATGTGCGTCAGCTGGAAAACGCCATCGAGCGGGCCATCGTGCTTTCGGGCAAGCGCCCTGTGCTGACCCGGGAGGATTTCGCCTTTCTGGCCGAGCGCATGAGCGAGCTCCCTGCCGAGTCCACCCCCAAGGCTGGTTGGACCCCCCTCCCCGCCGATGCCTTCACCTCCCAGTCCGCGGCCGCTTTCGGCATGGACCTGCCCGCGGAGGGGTTGGACCTGAACCAGGTGGTCTCAGACATGGAGAAGACCCTCATGCTCCAGAGCCTGGCCATCACCCGGGGCAACAAGAAGCGGGCCGCCGACCTGCTGGGCCTGAAGCGCACCACCTTCCTGGAAAAGATGAAGCGGCTGGACCTGGAAGATCCGGAAACGGCCGAGGCCACCGATCCGGCCTGATGCACGGACCAGCTTGAAAGAGGTAACCCAAATGGAATAAACACGGGGGAGCCCCTGCTCCCCCGTGCCATTTCCCCCCAACGGTTCACTCACCGCGACCATCTGGCCGGTCGCACTTCATAGATGCAGTTTCAAGCGAATTGGTTCCCGGAAGCCCCCTGCTAACCTTGGCCTATGAGCATGGAGCAGGAGCGGAGTGCCACTTTGGCGAAGTCGAAGCCCGGAGGGCGCGGCACTGGAGGTGCCGCGTGACGAACGCGATGCATTTGAGGTGGAAACTTGAGGTTCCAGACGCTCAGGAAGAGGGTCTGTGCGCCTGGCTGGAAGCCGAGGGCTCCTCCGCCTTCTACCGCGAAGCCGATCCACCCAGGGCCTGCTACGCCTACTTTCCGCCGAACCAGCCACCGCCGGAGCCCACGGGCCTGGGGGCTTTCCCCGGGGTGCGGCTCCAGGAGGCCGAGGCCTTTGGCGACGAGGACTGGTTGGCCAAGAGCCGGGAGGGCTTCGGCGCCTTCGATGTGGGCACCCGGTTCCATGTACGGCCCCTTTGGGATCTGGTCCCTGGT
This sequence comes from Holophagaceae bacterium, assembly GCA_025363715.1. Lineage (GTDB taxonomy): Bacteria > Acidobacteriota > Holophagae > Holophagales > Holophagaceae > Geothrix. The sequence continues at coordinate 68,135 of JANYLR010000031.1, forward strand.
CCCGCGAATCGCATCGATCTGGTCGTTAATCCGGGGCTGGCTTTTGGCACGGGTGGCCACGAGACCACCCGGCTTTGCATGGAACTGCTGGAGCAGCTATCCTTGGCCGATCGACTTCAGGGTCCCATCCTGGATATCGGTGCGGGTACGGGCATCCTGTCTCTCGCAGCCTATCTGTTGGGGGGACGGAACCTGGCGGCTTTCGACATCGACCCGGATTGTGGGCCGGCCATGGCTGAGCTCATGGAACTGAATGCCCACCTGCTGCGAGGGGCGAGGCCCTACGAAAGCTTCGTGGGCACCCTGGATCACCCAAGGGTCCAGGGCCCCTATCAAGGGCTGCTGGCCAACATCCTGCTGGAAACCATCCAGGAGCTGCTACCCGGCATGGCCGAGGTGGCTGCCCCGGGTGGCTGGCTCGTGGCCAGCGGGATCCTGGCGGAGCGCACCGATGAGGCCCTGGTGAGCCTGGTCTCCCACGGATTCAAGCCTGAAAAGGTACTGGCCGAGGGCGAGTGGATCGCGATCTTGGCCGTACGGGAGGTGGCATGAACCGCGCGGATCGTCCCATCGGTGTCTTCGATTCGGGCATCGGCGGGCTCACCGTCATCCACGCCCTGCGCCAACTGCTGCCCCAGGAAGACCTGATCTATCTGGGGGATACGGCCCGGCTGCCTTACGGCACCAAGAGCCATCGCACCATCGAGCGCTACACTTTGCAGATGGGCGAGCTGCTCCAGCGCCACGATCCCAAGCTCGTGGTCATCGCCTGCAACACCGCCAGCGCCCACGGCCTGACGGCTCTTCAGGCCGTGAGCCCCTGCCCGGTGATCGGAGTGATCGAGCCCGGCTCCGAGGCCGCTGCGGAGATCCCGGGTCCGGTGGGCATCATTGGAACGTTGGCCACCATCAGCAGCGCGGCCTACGAGTCCGCCATCCTCCGGCGCGACCCCGGCAAGATCATCCATAGCGTGGCCTGTCCATTGCTGGTACCCCTTGCAGAAGAGGGCTGGTTCGATGATCCCGTCACGGACAGCATCTGCCGCCGCTACCTGAACCAGCTGCCCTTCGAGGCCAAGACCGTGGTCCTGGGCTGCACCCACTACCCGACCCTTCTAAGCAGCCTGGAACGCACCCGCCCCGGCACTCGCTGGATCGACAGCGGCCGGGTCACGGCCAAGGCGGTGGATCGCCTGCTCCAGGGTAGCCTGGGCTATCGTACCGCCAGCGCCCGCGGCGGGTTCCGAGTACAACTGACGGACGCCAGCACCCGTCTTCAGGAAGTCGGCAGCCGCTTCCTCGAAGAACCGCTGGGAGATGTCGAAGTGGTGGAAATCTAGCTGGAAAGTAGAGCCTGCGCCGGGTAAGCGCCGGTCAATCCTTTTCCTTATAAACGCCACTGCCGATGATCATTCCTTCATAATATTCCATATAGGATGTCTTTGCATCGAGTGCGTTTGTGGTCGGATTGGGGTATTTATAGTCCACCCAGCCCTTGCCCCTGCCCTTGGCGATCTTGATCAGTTCCTGGATGATCATCACGCCATCGGGATCTCTCAGGTCGATCCGGTTCTTGCCGACCAATGCCGCCGTGTTGTAGCCAATGGCCTTCACGGTGCCCCGTTCATCGTAAATGAAGATGTAGAGCTCACCGCCCGTGGCCACATGGAACTTGCCATTCGGCGCGTTCGTTTCCTCGATGAGCTTGGCACCACCATGCTTTTTGGCATAGGCCACGGCAGATTTCACCAGGGCTACCGCCTCGGTGGAGGTCGGGTTCTGGGCGTAGCAGACCAGGCAGGGTAGCGCGGTGGCAAGGAGGCATTTGGTGAAGCTCATGGGGTTCTCCATCGAATTGAGGAGGCGATTATCTTGATGTTCAGGGTGCGTACCGATTCCACTTGTTTGGTTTTGTCCTCCGGAACCGGCGATACCGGTCCTGGCTCAGGGGATTAATTTTCCAGGCGCTTCCGATTCATGACCAGCACGTCCTGGGGCAGGGGCACGAAGCCCATGGGCGCAAGCTGCTTCTGCCCTTTCGACGAAATGACAAATTGCAGGAATTTCAGCACGGATGGTTCAATGGGCCGGTTGGGTGCGCGATTGAAATAGAGATATACCACCCGGGTGAGAGGGTATTCGCCACTGGCCACGGACTCGTAGGAAGGCTCCACGGCGATCTTGCCGCCGGGAGGGATGAGGGGCACGGTCCGGAGGTTGTTGAACACCTCGCCCAGGCCTCCGTAGCCGATGGCAGCCTGGTTGGACACCAATTCTTCGATGAGAGTCATGGCATCGGAGCTCTGGTGATTGGTCTCCTTGTTTCGGCCACCCTTGGTGATGTTCTGCTTGAAGTACTCCCGGAGGCCATCGCCCTCAGGCCGGTCCACGCATACGATGGGGCGGTTCGCCCAGTTGCCGGTGAGCAGGCCCAGATCACCCCAGGTGGAGATGTCCTTGGGGTGGCCACTCAACCGGCTGGTGGTCCAGATCGCGTCAAACTGATCGACCCGAAGTTCTTTGAGGGGATTATTCTTCTGGACCAGGACGACGAGGGCATCTACGCCGACGGCGATGCGGGTCGGCGGATAACCCCACTTGGCGTTGAACGTGGCGATCTCATCCTGCTTGAACTCGCGATTGATGGGGGCCAGCTGGGATCTTCCTTCGATCAAGGCCTTGGCTACCTCGGTCGCGGAGTTGGGCCGGACATCGAGCTTGAAGTTCGCATCCCCCGTTTTCAGCATGTCCTGCCAGAGCAGGACCAGCGGTTCCATGTCATAGGAGCAGACGGTGACGGGACCCGTCGCCTTGGTGCTTTCCTGGGCCTGCAGGCAGGAGCCAAGCAGGAGGGCCGTGGTCAGAATCGGACGAAAGCGCATGGGACGCTCCAGAAGGTTTGACAAATTCGACTTCAGTGGAAGGGGCGAGGACACGGGGTGGTCCTGAGTTCCGGGATGGACCGCAGCCCTAGAAGGAACCCGGTGACCGGCCGGAGCTGGCGCGCGGTTTTCCGACAAAGGCCCTAGGCATTAGCCAAGGCCATGCCAGTAACTGGTGACCAAGGAACTGTTTGTGTGCGTGCGGGCAGCTCCATCGGGAGAGGATGGGCCCCTTGTTCACCGCCTGGCCCCGCATCACGAACACCATGAATTCCCCAAGAACACCTTTAATTGTTTGAACGTCCGTATGAGCTAAGGTGGGTAAGCAGACTACCATAGGGTAGGTTTCGGGAAAGGGGGAGAGTGTATTAATTTTGCTAGGAATATTCGCAGGATTAATAGAAACGTAGAATTCGCAGTGCTGTCGAGTGAGACTCGATTTCGCCTGCAGCATCAGTCGATTTGATTCCTGGCTCAGGGTGTGAAGCTAGGCCGATACTTGGCCAGGCAGGGTAAATATCACCGTCGTCCCCCGGCCTTCCATGCTTTCGATGCGGATTTCGCCACCATGACCCCGCACGATCTCCCGGCAGATGCTCAGGCCCAAGCCGGTGCCCTTGCCCTCGGGCTTGGTGGTGAACATGGGGCGGAAGACCTGGCCCAGTAGTTCGAAAGGAATGCCCTGGCCCGAATCGTGGAACCGCAGCTCCCACCAGAGTCCGCCCGGGGTGCTTTCCTCGGAAACCAGGGCGGTGAGGCGCACGGTGCCCCCTGAGGGCATGGCGTCCACGGCGTTGTTCATGAGGTTCAGGAACAGCTGCTCCATCTGTTTGCGATCCACGTTCAGGCAGCAGCCCGGTGGGGCCTGGGCTTCCACCGTGATGCCATGGGCGGCCAGGGTCGGCGTCCACAGCTGCTGCAAGTCAGAGAGCAGGTCCTCGAAGGGCTGGGGTTCTTTATGCAGTTGGGGCCGGCGGGTGAGGTCCAGCAATCGGCGCACGATGTCACCCACGCGCTGGATCTGGGCATGGATGACGTTCAGGCGCTCGCGCGTCTTGTCCGGCAGATCCGTCTGGGCATCTAGCAGCTGAAGGTGCCCCGTGACGAGATTGAGGGGGGTGCCCACTTCGTGGGCGAAGGTGGCCGTCAGCTGGCCAGCGACGGCCAGGCGTTCCTGGGCGCCCAACTCTTCCCGCAGCAGCGCGTTGCGCTCCACCATGGCGGCGAGCTCGTCGTTCTTGGCCTGCAGCTCGGACAGAGCAGCGTCGATACGATCCTGCAGGTTGGCGTTGAGGCCCCTGATTTCACGGATCAGGGCCTCGCGTTCTTGGCCAGCGCGCTCGAGCTGCACGGCCATGTCGTTGAAGCGGGCTGCGATGAGGCCCAGCTCGTCACTGCGACGCACCGGGGCGCGGGCACTGGCCTCGCCCAGTTCCAGTCGCTGCATGGTGAGCACCATGGCTTCGATGGGATCGCTGATGAGCACACGGAGGATCAGCCAGAGCAGAATGAATTCGCCCAATAGCACGCCGGGAAGGGTGCGAAGGGTCCGCTTGAGATTGTTGTCCCAGACCACTTCCCAGCGCTCGAGGTCGCAGTAGGCACGGATGAGGCCGATGGGCGGCTGGCCGAGCTTGTGGGTGCGGATGGGCAGGTAGACCTTCCAGGCTTGGCGGCCGGTATTGAGGTCAACGAGCTCGGCCTGAGCCTTGGGCAGGGCCATGAACGAGCCAATCTCGGGGCCCCAGTCCACCAGAGTCTCATCGCCGGAGGAACGCACCAGCTCGACTTCATTGCCCTTGCCCACGCGCTTGAAGACATCAATCTGGAAGATGCTGCGGTCGGGACCGGCGATGCTCGCCAGCAGCTGGTCCAGCTTGTCGGGGTCCTTGAAGCCGGGATCCCGCTCGACAATATCCGTTTCCACCGTTCCAGCGGCTTCGATCACGAGGTTGCGCGAGTAGGTTTCAAGCTCGCGGCGGCTGTTGCGGACGATGGAGTAGGCCACGGCCACGGTGAGCACGCTGGTGACGAGCCCCAGGAGCAGGAAGAGCTTGGCGTGCAGGCTGCGCAGCCAGGCCAGGGGGCGGATCCGGACTTGCCAGAAGCTCATGGCAAGGCACCGCTGGTGGGAGGAAGACCAAGGGCCGGGCGCAGAAGGCGGGCGAGGGAGGCGGGATCCTGTTCTGGGACCAGGGCCACGAAGCGATCGAAAGCGGTCCGACGGGCCTCGGCCACATCCCCGAGGAGGTCGAGCAGTCCCGCGCCAAGGGTGGGCCGCTCCCGGGCGCGGAGCTGGGCTTCGGTCTCCCAGAGCAGGGCCTCCAGGGCAGACAGATCGTGGTGATCGCCAAGGGTGGTCTGGAGGGCTCGCATACCCTTGAGTACCGTTTCCGGGGGATCGGAAAAGGCTCCTTCCAGGGCCTCAATGGCATATCGCAGTTTCTTGATCCTGACCCGGGCCCGGTGCATGGCCGACGGGTCCTCATGGGCGGCCAGGGAGGGAAGGTCGCTCAGGGCTAGGCCGAGGCGGGAATCTAAGCAGGCCCAGGCGGCCTCCTGGAGGGAGGTGGATTGGAAGGGATCTGGCAGGGTGGGTACCCGCAGGAGGCGGTCGAGATCCGGCAGGCGCAGGCGATCGAGCTCCTTGGCCATGGTGCGGCGGGCCTTGGCGCGGCCACGATCCACCAGTTCCAGAAGGTATTCAAGGACCGCCGCCTGGGTGGGGCTTTCAGCGGATCGGTGGTAGGCCTGCAGGTGTCCGGCGTGCACGTCGAGCTCGCGGGTCAGCCCAAGCAGGTCGACCAGGCCCTTCAGGGCGCGGCGCTGACCCTTGTGGCCCGGATAAACTTCGGCATCCACCAGATCGAGCACGGCACCGAGGCGCCTGGCAGCCACCCGGACCTGGTGGAGCTGCTCCATATCATCGGACCAGTACTCTTTCCCAACCAGTTCCTGGAACCTGGCCAATCGGACCTCAAGGGCACGGTGGAGCAGGATCGCCAGTTCAGCTGGATGCATCCCATGAGTTTAGACACATTTCGTAAAAGCGAAAAATAGGCGTAAGCTTGGAGACCTATGGAACACATCCACATCAAAGGCGCGAGGGAACACAACCTCAAGAACCTCGATCTCTCCCTGCCACGCAACCAGCTGGTGGTCATCACGGGGTTATCGGGTTCCGGGAAATCCAGTCTGGCCTTCGACACGCTCTACGCGGAGGGCCAGCGGCGCTACGTGGAAAGCCTCTCGGCCTACGCGCGGCAGTTCCTCGACCAGATGGAAAAACCGGATGTGGACAGCATCGAAGGTCTTTCGCCCGCCATCTCCATCGAGCAGAAGACCACCAGCAAGAATCCCCGCTCCACCGTGGCTACCGTGACGGAGATCTACGACTACCTGCGCCTGCTCTACGCCCGCACGGGCAAACCCACCTGCGTGGCCTGCGGGAATCCCATTGCCAGCCAGACCATCCAGGAGATGGCGGACCAGATCCTGTCCAAGCCCGATGGCACCAAGCTGCAGATCCTGGCGCCGGTGGTGCGGGGCCGCAAGGGTGAGTACAAGAAGCTGCTCCAGGACCTCATGAAGCGCGGGTACATTCGGGCCCGGGTGAACGGCCAGATGCTGGACCTCACCGAGGGTATCCCCGACCTGGACAAGCAGAAGAAGCACACTCTGGAGGTGGTGATCGACCGCCTGAAGGTGAGTGCCGCCATCCAGTCCAGGTTGGCAGACAGTCTCGAAATTGCTTGCAACCTCGCAGAGGGCTCTGCCCTCTGCGAGCTGGACGGGAAAGAGTTGCTGTTCTCGTCAAAGCTGGCCTGCAACAACACCAAGTGCGCAAAGTTCGGCCAGGGCTTGCCGGAACTGGAGCCCCGCTCCTTTTCCTTCAACAGTCCCTACGGCGCCTGCCCCACCTGTGATGGCCTGGGTTTCAAGCGCCAGTTCGCGGAAGAACTGATCATCCCCAATGTCTCGCTTTCCATCAGCGAAGGGGCCATCCAGGCCAGCGGCTGGAAGAGTGTGAACGAGGATGGCTGGCGTTCCCAGTTGCTGGAACAACTCGCCAAGAAAATGAAGTTCAGTCTGGATGTCCCCTGGAAAAAGCTGCCCGCGGATATCCGGCGCCTGCTGCTCCACGGCACCGAAAAGGAGATGCGCTTCACCTACGAAAGCAAGCGCAACCGCTACGATTTCGTCCATCACTTCGAAGGCATCATCGGCAACCTCGATCGCCGCTACCGGGAGACCACCAGCGAGGAGATCCAGGCGGAGATGGAGCAGTCCATGCGCGTGATCCCCTGCGAGGAGTGCGGGGGCCAGCGTTTGAAGCCGGAAGTTCTGGCGGTCTTCGTGGGCGGCCTGCACATCGCCGACGTCGTGGCGCAGAGCGTGCGCGAGGCCCGGAAGTGGTTTGGCGAGCTGGCCCTCGAAGGCAAGGAGGCGGTCATCGCCGAGAAGGTGCTCAAGGAGATCCGCGAGCGTCTCGGGTTCCTGGATGATGTCGGCCTCGGCTATCTCACCCTGGACCGCAGTGCGGCCACGCTTTCAGGTGGAGAGGGACAGCGGATCCGCCTGGCCACCCAGATCGGCAGCAAGCTCCAGGGCGTGCTCTACGTGCTGGACGAGCCCAGCATCGGCCTCCACCAGCGGGACAACTTGCAGCTCATCCGCACGCTCAAGGAGATGCGGGATCTGGGCAACACGGTGCTGGTGGTGGAGCACGATCTGGAGACCATCCTGGCCGCCGATCACGTGGTGGATATGGGCCCTGGCGCCGGGGAGCACGGCGGTTGGGTCGTAGCCCAGGGCACACCGGAGGAAATCAGCCACACCGCAGGCTCCATTACCGGCGACTTCCTATCAGGCCGGGATGCCATCCCAGTGCCCCGCACCCGCCGGAAGGCCAAACGTGGACACCTCGCCATCCTGGGCGCCGAGGAGAACAACCTGAAGAAGGTGGATGCGGAGTTCCCCATCGGCCTTTTCACCTGCGTCACCGGTGTCAGCGGCTCCGGCAAGAGCACCCTGGTGAACGAGATCCTCTACAAGGCCCTGGCCAACCAGTTGCATCAGGGCGTGCACATCGTCGGCAAGCACAAGACCATCAAGGGCCTCGAGGCCATCGACAAGGTCATCGATATCGACCAGGCCCCCATCGGCCGCACCCCGCGTAGCAACCCGGCCACCTACACGGGCCTGTTCACGCCCCTGCGCGAGCTCTTCGCCATGCTGCCTGAGAGCAAAGCTCGGGGCTACGCACCGGGGCGCTACAGCTTCAACGTGAAGGGCGGGCGCTGCGAGAAGTGCGAGGGAGATGGCGTCCTCAAGATCGAGATGCACTTCCTCCCGGATGTCTACGTCACCTGCGAACAGTGCAAGGGCAAGCGCTACAACCGGGAGACCCTGGAAATCCACTACAAGGGCCGAAGCGTTTCCGATGTGCTGAACATGACTGTGGAGGAGGCCCTGGGGCTGTTTGGACCTATTCCAGTGCTGGCCAACAAGCTGCAGACCCTCATGGATGTGGGCCTGGGCTACATTCGTCTGGGCCAGAGCGCCACGACCCTCTCGGGCGGCGAGGCTCAGCGAGTAAAACTGGCCAAGGAACTGAGCAAGCGGGCCACCGGCCGGACCCTCTACATCCTGGACGAGCCCACCACGGGCCTGCATTTGAAGGACATCCAAAAGCTGCTCGAAGTGGTCAACCGGCTGGTGGAGACGGGCAACACGCTCATTGTGATCGAGCACAACCTGGATGTGATCAAGACCGCCGACTGGATCATCGACCTGGGCCCCGAGGGTGGCGGCGAAGGCGGCCGCATCATCGCCGTGGGCACGCCCGAAGAAGTGGCGAGAAAGAAGGCCAGCGTGACGGGGAAGTACCTGGCGCCGTATCTGAAATAGAGCTAACCCTGGAGGTCCACCCGCCCACCTAGGCCATTGTTCTGGTCCAGGATCCTAATCAGTTGGGCGCCCAACTCCGCATCCAGTTCCAGGCTCTTCTTCAGCACGCCCAGGGCAACTCCGTCCTGAACCACGGACTGATTCATCGCGACTGCACCGGCAGGGGAGATGTTCACTGGGACCTCGACAGTGCCCTATCGGTCCTTGGGGCTGGAACCTTGAGCCGCCCGGAGCAGGGCCGCCGCATCCTGAATGCTAACTTTGGCTTCAGTGGCGGCCTTGTTCTCGGCAGCGATGGCTTCGAAAACTTCACGCCGATGAACTTGGACGCTTCTTGGGGCCTTGATGCCCAGTCGGACGCCATCCTTGGTGATGCCGAGGACGATGACCTCGACCTCACCCCCGATGACGATGGACTGCTCAGGCTTCCTGGTTATGACGAGCATCTAAGCAGGCTAACAGAGCCCATCAGCTCTGGACGATGATCGGGAAGCGCAGGGGGTACTTATCTGAATTCAGCACGATCTGGAAGCCGGTCCGGGTCTTGATGTTGAGAACCAGGGGCCCCGCCAGGTTGGTGGTCATCTGCCGGGCATCCTCGGGAATCACCACCAGCGTGAGCACCATGGCCTCTTCCGGCGATTCCAGGTGGAGCGCTTCCGCCTCCTCCTCACCCAGGGGCACCTCATAGTCCTTCTTGATGCAGGCGGGATCGACGCAAACAAAGGAAACCTCCTGCGACTCGGTCGACTGGAGGAACTTCAGGGGATAGGCATCCTTGGGTTCAAAGAGGCGAAATAGCTTGAGGTTCGGGAAACCCACCAGCCCCTTTGGGAAGGTCAGGAGGGTGCCATCGTCGGGGTCCGTAGTTGGGACCGGGGTCGTCAGGGGGTCGGGAGTCATGGCCGTCCAGGGTTGTTCCAAATCAACCCATCGGACGATTCCGGGTCTTCCTTAGTTTCAAGCGCTCCGGCGCTGAAGACTTCCCAGAGGGCATCCCCCCTCTTCCGGCGGAACCGGGGGTTCGGGATGGTCCGCTCCAGGTCCTCCTTGCTGCGGGGCGGGTGGGTCAGGCGGGCCATGAGCCAGCGGTTGCCCATCTCCATCACGGCACCGACATCGCCCTCGTTGCCCCAAGCCCAGCGCAGGGCTGTCAGCTTCAGGGCCTGTTCTATCGCGACCTCGCCCAGGTGCTTGACCTTGTCCACCACGGGGTCGTGCCTGGGGGGGGAATAAGCACGGATGCGCTTCAGCAGGTGCCGCATCTCCTTGGGCAGGCTGGCCAGGCGGGGGCCGATCTCCGGATGGTCCCGGTGGGCATCGCACTCGTCGGCCAGGATCCTGAGCAGGGGCAGCAGCAGGGCAGCGTCGCGGCTGGCATAGCTGATCTGGGCCTCGCGCAGGGGGCGAATCATCCAGTTGGAGTCCTGCTCCTCCTTGGGGATGTCCAGCCCCAGCTTGAGCTTGGCCATGGTCTTGAGGCCGGGCTGGGGGTAGCCCAGGGCCCGGGAGAGCAGCATGGTATCGAAGATGCTCTCGGGCACCACGTCGTAGAGCCGCTTGAAGACGATGCCATCCCCGGAGAAATCGTGGACGATCCAGGGCACCTGGGCCATGGCCTGCAGGGCGGGCCGCATCAGCTCCTGCAGGGGCAGGGGGTCCACCAGCCAGGCCTGGTCGTGGGTGGCCACCTGCATGAGCGCCAGCACGCAGTGGTGCATGCCGGTGAGGCTGCATTCGATGTCCACGGACAGCACACCAGCCTTGTGCCAGAGCGGCAGCGCCTCCTGCAGCTTTTCAGGGGTATCCACGAAGGTGGTGGGAAGGTCGAAGTGGTCAAGCACCATTTGATCAGTGTGCCGCAAGAGGGGCTCCGGTACTCTGGTGTGTCCGTCACGATTTTTGGGGATCGCCATGAACCGCTCACTCTTCTGGACTACCTTCGGAACCGTCTTCCTGGCGGAAGTCGGCGACAAGACCCAGCTCGCGGCCATGACGGCCACCGTGCGCAGCGGACAGATCTGGACGGTATTCCTCGCCGCCAGTGCGGCCCTGGTCTGCGCCACGGCCATTGGCGTGGCCCTGGGCGGCGTGCTGTTCAAGTACATCCCCGAGGCCGCCATCAAGTGGACCGCGGGGGTGGCCTTCATTGCGGTGGGGCTGTGGGTGTTGATCAAGGGCTGACGCGTCTCTTCTATGACGCCGGTTGCGGTCTCTGCCAGGGGGCCGTGCGCTTCGCGTCCCGACGGGACCGCTCCGGCGGGATCCGCTTCGCGCCGCTCGGAGGGCGTACCTTCGAGCACTTGATTCCGGCGGCTTTGAAGGCCGGACTTCCGGACAGCCTCCTGGTCCTGACGCCCCGGGGGGAACTGTTGGGCCGATCCCAGGCCGTCATCCATCTGTTAGGTCGGATGGGTCCGGGCTGGCGCATGGTTGGCCACCTGCTGGCCTGGATTCCCCAGGGCCTGGGCGACTCTGTCTACGATCTGGTGGCTCGGCTGAGGCCCCGGAGAAGAGCCTGCGACCGGTCCATTCAAACGGCTGATGGTCGCTTCGAACCATAGAAATAAAAAAATGTCACAATAGCTCAGGGTGCCGCACCGAAAAGGTTAACAACAGCACCCTGGTTCTACCCGGGCTGTCCGGGCCGATCTAGTCCTGTTCCACCACGGGGCCGCCATGCGGCTCCTGTTGCGGCCCTGGCCGCACGGAGGATTCATGTTCACGAAACTCATCGGTGCCGCCACCCTCTTCGCGGCGGGGTCGCTCATGGCGGGAAGCTCGACGACTCTGGGCGTTACGCCCATCGAGTCCTTCACTGCGGAATCTGCCTTCACGCAGGCTGGGGAATGCTCCGCCAAAGAGGGCAAAGAGGAGGGCAAGGCCCCCGCCAAGGGGAAGGAAGGCAAGGCCAAGGACGGCTCCTGCGGCAAGGGCTCCTGCGGGAGCAAGGACAAGAAGGCCAAGAAGGACGGCTCCTGCGGCAAGGACAAGAAGGAAGGTTCTTGCGGCAAGGACAAGAAGGAAGGTTCATGCGGCAAAGACAAGAAGGAAGGTTCTTGCGGCAAAGACAAGCAGTAAGCGGCCGGGAGCGGCCATGACTCAGGGCAGGTTCACCGGGGTGGGGCTGGGGCTTCGCCGTCCACATCTTGAGCAGGTTGCGGGAATGGAGGCGCACGGCGTGCCCTTCTGGGAAACCTGTCCTGAAAACCTGATCGGGGATGGCGGTCGGAACCATCGGTTGGCCTGCGCCATCCTCGACCGCGATCCCGTTCTCACCCACGGGCTGGCCATATCCGTGGGGGGGTTCGATCCCTGGGATGACGAGTACCTTCGTGACCTGGGTGACTTTCTCCTCCGAACAGAAACCCCATGGCATTCCGAACACCTCTGCTTCACGTCCGTGGATGGCAGCAGCCTGCACGAACTCATGCCCCTGCCCTTCACCCGGGAGGCCGTGCGGCACACCATCGCCCGGGCCAGGTCGCTGCAGGCGCGACTGCCTGTTCCCCTGCTGCTGGAGAACATCACCTACTACGCCGAGCTGGGGGCCGCCGAAATGGACGAGGCGGATTTCATCACGGCGGTGCTGGAGGGTGCGGATGCGGGCTGGCTGCTGGATGTCAACAACGTCTACGTCAACTCGCTCAATTTTGGGTTCGACCCGAAGGAGTGGTTGGCCCGCATGCCCCTGGACCGCGTAGCCCAGCTCCACATCGCAGGACACAAAAAGTTCGGCGAGCTAACCGTGGATACCCACGGGACTGATGTCATCGATCCCGTCATCGAGCTCATGCAGTGGACCCTCCGGCGCCTCGGGCGCCCCGTGCCGGTGCTTTTGGAACGGGACAATCACATCCCCGATTTCGAGGCGCTGCTGGCGGAGCGGGTGCGGATCCAGCAGGCCTATGACGCGGCCTTGACGCTGTGCGGCCATCGCCATGACTGAATCGCGAACGCTCCGGCTGCAGCGGGCCATGGCGGCCCTGGTCCTGGATGCCGACGAGGACGCCCTTGTGGCCGATCCCGGCCGCCTGGCCCGGCGCCTGGAGCTCTCCGGAGCCGACCAGGGCTCCTTCCGGGATCAAGGGCCAGGGATGCTGACCTACCGGGAGCTGGCCCGCATGAGCCTCCTCGAGCCACTGGAGGAGATGTTCCCGGTGCTGAAGGCGCTCCTGGAGGAAGCTGGCGTCTGGAGCACCTGTGTCCAGGCCTTCCTGGATGCCCGGATGGTGAGGAGCAGCCACTACCGGGACATCGCCCCGTCCTTCCTGGGCTGGCTGGCGGCCACCGGTTGGGGCCAGGACCGCTGGCCCTTCCTGCTTGAACTGGCCCACGCGGAAATCCTGGAAGTGGTGGTGGCCCGGTTTCCCGATTCTGATCCACTGGACGGCCTGCATGCAGACCCTGGATCCGACGATCTCGTTGTCATGGATCCGGCCACCCAGGTGGTGTCGTACGCCCATGCCGTTCATCGCGTGACGGAGGCAAGCCCGGTTCCCGAGGCCCGCCCCACTCAGCTGCTGGCCTTCAGGAACGCCGCCGGTGAAGCCCGCGTGCTGGAGCTCACCCCGGCCACCGCCGCCCTGCTGGTGCAGGCGCAGACCCGCACGTTGGCCCAGGCTGCCGAGGCCTTGAACCTGTCCGATCTTGTCCCGGTGATGAATCTTTTGCGTGACCTTCACCGCGATGGAGCCATCGCGGGATTCCAATCCCCCACCTAGCTTTCGAGGCCCCCATGCGACTTCTCACCCTCCTGCCGGCCCTGCTGCTGGCCCCGTCTCTCATGGCCCAAGGCCGGGTCTTCCGTGTGGACGATAATCACACGGTCCTGGGTTTCAAGGCCTCCACCCTGCTCTTCGATGTGCCCGGGCGGTTCACGCGGTACAAGGCCGATATCCAGGGCGATCCCGCCACACTGGATGGAGCCAAGGTCCGCCTCGAGATCGAAACCAGATCCATCAACACCGCCAACAGCAACCGCGATGACCATCTCCGGACGCCGGATTTCTTCGACGCGGCCAAGTATCCGAAGATCACGTTCACATCCCAGGAGGTGCGGAAGGACGGGGATCGCCTGAAGGTCCACGGCATCCTCACCATGCACGGGGTCAGCAAAGACCTGGATCTCTCCTTCGTGGCAGCGGAGGGCATGAATGGGGCCGGCACGCCCACCTGGTCGTACCGGGCCAGCCTGCCCCTGGACCGGCTGGATTTCGGTGTGGGCGTGGACAGTGTGGCCGCCAAGATCAGTCTGAAGCGGCAGGTGGAACTGGACCTGTTGCTGGTGGGCTTCTTCGAGGTGCCGGCCGCGCCAGCGAAGCAAGGGGCTGCGCCAAAGAAGGCCGCCAAGAAGTAGCGCTTGCCCCGCCCCGGGCCGCCGCCGACACTGGCAGCGGCATGACGGCGACCTCCTCCACAGAAGCAGAGCTGATCCAGCGGGCCGCCAGCGGCGACTCGGATGCTTTCGGCGCGCTCGTCCAGCCCCATCTCGCCCTCTTCCACAATGGCATCCACCGCATCCTGGGCAATGTCGCCGATACGCAAGACGCGCTGCAGGACGCCCTCATGAGCATCCACCGCGATCTGCCCCGCTTCGAAGGCCGCAGCCGGTTCAGCAGCTGGGGCTACAAGGTCTGCCTGAATGCGGCCCTGATGGTGCGGCGGAGCCGGGTGCGGATCCACGAGATGGAACGCCCCGAGCCCCTGGCCCTGGGTCCCTTCGATGAGCACGGCCACCACCGGGAACCAGACCATCTTCCCGAATGGCAGGTGGAGGCCCAGGCCCATGATCTCGTCGAAAAGCAGGAGCTGCGGGACTGCCTGAACCGGGCCCTGGACGAGCTGCCGGACAGCCACCGGATGGTTTTCGTGCTGAAGGATCTGGAGGACTGGGAAACGGAAGACATCGCCCGGCACCTGCTGCTCACGCCGGGCACTGTCCGGCAGCGGCTCCATCGCTCCCGGGTGCTGCTCCAGGCCCGCCTTCGCACCCATGTCCTGGGAGGCCGCCCATGAAGCTCCTGCCCTCCTGCCACGACGTCCAGACCGAGCTCACGGAATACGCCGAAGGCGCCCTGCCGCTCAGCCGCAGAATCGGCATCCGGCTCCACTTGCTGTTCTGCCGGGTCTGCGCGGGGTTCCTGCGCGGGCTCAAGGCTCTACCTGGACTGGCCAAACATGCGCTGGCTCCGCCCAGTGCGCCGCCCGAGGCGGCGGTAAAAGCTCTGGCGGACATGCAGGCTGTCCTATCGAAGCAAAAGGCTCCCTAGCCCCGCCTCAGCGTGAGAATAGCGATCTCTGGGGCCAACGCATGCGTTGGCCAGGATCTATGGTCATCGGGGCATGGCCCCTCTGGCGCCCCACCGCGCAGGCGCGGCGGGGCTGTCACCCCGCTGGGGGCACTGTCCTCCAGGTATCGCACGCGGTGCGTGCTCCCGTTCGCCAAGGCTC
>JANYLR010000035.1 GCA_025363715.1 Holophagaceae bacterium
ACGATGATGCGGGTCTTCGAGGTGGATTCCTGAGGTGCCAGGTGGAACCGAATGCGACTATCGATGACGGGGATGATGAGACCACGCAGATTGATGACACCCAGGATGAAACTTGGGCTGCCCGGGACTGGGGTCACATCGGTGCGGTGGGTGATTTCCTGAACGCGGTCGATGTCCAGACCGAATTCCACACCATCCAGGGTGAAGGTCACCAGCTGGCCCGATGGCACCAGCTCCGTGGCGAGGAGGGCCTGGGTGGACTGGGCGGCCATGGCTTACCCCTTCTTCTGCGACTTGAAGGCCTCGATCACTGCATCCGCGTGGGCCTTGTTTTCGTCAGGCGTGGTTCCTGTCTGGGCAATGGTGTGGCTGATCGAAGGACGTTCTGTGTCGCTCTTCAGGCCCGTGCCGAGCAGGTCCACGATGTAGTCATGAATTTGCCGCAGGTGATGGACGATCCGCTCCAGCTTCTGCCGGGTGATGTCCTGGAATTGCATCAAGTCCATGGCTTCGAAGACCTTGTCCTGGATCTCCTTGCTGGCGCTCATGACTTCGTGAATGGCCTTCTGGACACCCGGGGACTGGGCGCCCTCGTGCCGCATCATGTCGGTGACAAGCTGCTGCTGCCGGGACACCAGCTGGCTGATCTGATCCAGCTGGTCCATGACCTTGTTGGATTCGCGCTCGGTAACCGAGGTGACCGTATCCAGCTCTGAGATCACATGGCCATTGCCATCCTGGTGTGGTTCGGAGGAGACGGTCGAGGCCGGGGCCGCAGCCACCGCCGGGCCCTTGGCGGCCGTTTTGGCTTTCTTGGGGGTTTTTCCGCCTCCGGCGAGGAGGGCGTCGATTTCGGACTGGTCCATGGCGTGCTCCCTACCCGAGGAGGGACTCGATCTTTTCCTTGAGGGTCTCCGGGGTGAATGGCTTCACCACGTAGTTGTTCACGCCAGCCTGGAGGGCCTCGACGATGTCTTCTTTGGCGGCGTTGGTGGTCACCATGAGGATCGGGATGGCCGCGTTCTGGCCACGCACAGTCTTCACGAACTCGAGGCCATCCATCTCCGGCATGTTCCAGTCGGTGATGATCATTTCCACCCCGCCCTGGCCGAGCTTCTCGAGCCCGCTCTTGCCGTTCTCACCCTCGACCACGTCGGTATAGCCGATGCGGGACAGGGTGTTGATGATGATGCGCCGCATCGTCGAGGAATCGTCCACGATGAGGATCTTCACGGGGGCCTCCTGGAAAAGGTGTTGAAACGGATTCAGAGAGAGGGAGGAGGCGCGGTGGCCACCAGGAACTTCACGAGGGCTTCAAGGTCATCGGGGTAGACGTTCTGGAACTTGACACCAAGCTCGTAGCCGCCGGAATCCATCTGCTCGACGCGGACGACCATCCCCAGGGCGACCAGGGGCCTGACTTCCGCATCCTGGACCGGGCCGAAATGGTTCTGATAGCGGCCCCAGCCTGGAACCCGGAGTTCCAGCTTGAGCAGGGTGCCCAGGGGGTAGGCCCGGGGGGAATCCACCAGGAGGCCGCCACCGGACACATCTTTATAGCTGCTCGTAGCGGCAGCCTCCCCCTTGTGGAAGCTCAGTTCCTGGAAGCTCAGGGAGGCTTCTAGGGGGATTCGTTGGTACTGTCGCCTTTCCTGGCTCATGGGCGTCCTCAAATGGGGCATCGGAGAGGGGGCATCCCGACTTGAATCCTGCAAAAGCTGCCCTGGTACCCCCAGGTCGGCCCTGGGCTGGGCTAGACTGAAAACCGAGCGCGCGCTCCGCGAGGGCGCACCCCGGAGGATCCATGCCCGCTGCCCCAGGCCCTTGCCCCATGGACTCCGGCCAGCTGGAGGCCACCCTCTGCCGCCTGGCCACCGACCTGCAGGCCCGGCTTCAGCCCGAGGAAGAGCTGGTTCTTCTGGGCATCCGCTCCCGGGGCCTGCCCCTGGCCGAACGCTTGGCCACCCTGCTGCGGGCCGCCACCGGGGCCCCGGTGCCCGTGGGCGCCCTGGACATCACCCTCTACCGGGACGACCTGACGGAGATGGTGGGCAGCCCCATCGTGAGGCCGACCGAGATCCCCTTCACCCTGACGGACCGCACCGTCGTCCTGGTGGACGATGTCCTTTACACCGGCCGGACGGTCCGGGCCGCCCTGGACGCCCTCCTGGACCACGGGCGACCCCACCGGGTCATGCTCCTGGTCCTGGCGGACCGCAGCGGCCGGGAGCTGCCCATCCAGGCCGACCTGGCGGGTCTGCGCGTCGAGATCCCCCTGGGCCACCGGGTGGCCGTGCGGCTAAAAGAAATCGACGGCGAGGATGGTGTGACGGTGGAGGCCTGCTGATGCCTTCCACCCGCTACGTTTTCCCCCACAAGCACCTGCTCGGCATCCAGCCCCTCAGCGCCCAGGACATCACGGCCATCCTGGACCAGGCCCAGGCCTTCGAGGAGGTCTGCGAACGCCCCAATATCAAAATCGTCCCGGCCCTGCGCAAGAAGCTGGTGGTGAACCTCTTCTTCGAGAACAGCACCCGCACCCGGAACAGCTTCGAGATCGCCGAGAAGCGGCTCTCCGCCGAGATCATCAATTTCGACGCCGATACCAGCAGCTTGACCAAGGGCGAGACCCTCATCGACACGGCCATGAATCTGCAGGCCATGCACCCAGATCTCATCGTCATGCGCCATAGTGCCCCCGGCGCCCATGCCCTCCTGTCCCGGCACATGAAGGCCAGCATCATCAATGCCGGGGACGGCTCCCACGAGCATCCCACCCAGGCCCTCCTGGACGCCTACACCCTGCGCAAGCGCTTCGGGAAGCTGGAGGGCCTGCGGGTGGCCATCGTGGGCGATATCCGCAACAGCCGCGTGGTGCGCTCCAACCTCTGGCTGCTCACCCGCATGGGCGCCAAAGTCACGCTGGTGGGCCCCCCCACTCTCGTGCCCCAGGAGCTGAAGGCCACCTGGCCGGGCATCAGCATCAGCCACGACTTCGACGCGGTGATCCCCGAGCAGGACGCCATCATGATGCTGCGGGCCCAGTTCGAGCGGGGCACCGGCGCCTACATCCCCGGCCAGGGCGAGTACAGCCGCTTCTACCAGCTGAACCCGGCCCGCATGAAGCGCGCCAAGAAGGACGCGGTGGTGCTGCACCCCGGCCCCATCAACCGCGGTCTGGAGATCACCAGCGACGTGGCCGATGGCCCCAACAACCTGATCCTGGATCAGGTGACCAACGGCGTGCCCGTCCGCATGGCCGTGCTCTACCTGCTGTCAAACCTGCATGGAGAGCAGGTGCCTTGATGGCCGTCCCGGCTGAACGGATCCTGCATGCCATCCGTGTCCTAAGGGGCGAGCGGGTGCTGCTCGATGCCGACCTGGCCGCCCTCTACGAGGTCGAGACCCGGGTCCTGGTGCAGGCCGTGAAACGGAACCGGGATCGCTTCCCGGCTGATTTCATGTTCCAGCTCTCCGAGGCGGAGAGGACCGGCTCGAAATCACAAACTGTGATCTCAAGTTCCTGGGGCGGCCGCCGCAGCGCGCCCTATGCCTTCACCGAGCTGAGCGTGGCCATGCTGTCGAGCGTCCTCAGCGGCGAGCGGGCCATCCGGGAGCTGATGGCACCTCCCGTCCCCGCCAAGAAGCCCATCGGCTTCCGCCCGAAGAGGTAGCCTTGAGCGCCCCCGTCGAAGTCCTGTCCCGCCTGCTCTGGCTCCGCGATACGGCCGCCCTTCCCGATAGGGCCCTGGCATACCAACTGGGACTGGAGCCCGAGGCCCTGGCCGCCCTGGTGCAGACCCACCCGGAACGCTTCCACGAATCCCTGGTTTTTCTCCTCACGGCCGAGGAACGGCAGAAGATCCCCGATGCGCCGGTACTCGCCTTCACCGAGGCCGGTGCGGCCCTGCTGACCGGGCTGCTGCCGGGGAAGGAGCCGGCCCTGCTGGCCCTCCTGCCGGCCTTCGTGGAAGCCCGCCACGTGCTGACCTCCCAGGCGGAACTGTCCGCCCGGGTCACGGCCCTGGAGCAGAAGCTGGAGGTCGTCCTGAAGGCCCTGCAAGGGGATGAAGAGGGCGAGCCACATATCGAACATCCCATCGGCTTCGTGTCCGAGGACCTGCCCAAAGGATTGAAGGCCAAGCTGCGCACGGCGAAGAAGGGATGAACCACCCCATGATTCCAGGCCCAATAACCCTCCTCATCCTCGACGGCTTTGGAGACGGGCCCCGGAATGCCTTCGACGCCACCTTTCTGGCCGCCATGCCGCGCTTCAATTCTTTGCGGAGGACCTACGCCGCCACCCAGCTGTCCACCAGCGGCGAGGCTGTGGGTCTGCCCGAAGGCCAGTTCGGCAATTCCGAGGTAGGCCACATGAACCTCGGCGCTGGCCGGGTGGTGTGGCAGGAACTCACCCGCATCGACGCCGCCATCCGGCGGGGCGGCTTCCGGGAGAACCCGGCCATCGGCGCCCTGCTGAAGGACCTCAAAGCCTCAGGCAAGCGCCTGCACCTGCTGGGCCTGGTGAGCGACGGCGGCGTCCACAGCCACCAGAACCACCTGGTGGCCCTGGCCCAATGGGCCCAGGCCGAGGGCGTCTCCACCACCATCCACGCCATCACCGACGGCCGGGATACGGCCCAGAAAAGCGCGGATGGCTTCCTGCAGTGGCTCACCTTCCAGCTGCGCACCACGCCGCTCGTGACCATCGGCAGCGTTTGCGGGCGCTACACCGCCATGGACCGGGACAAGCGCTGGGAGCGCACCGAGCAGGCTTGGAAGCTCTATGTGGACGGTGAGACCGCCCAGCAGGCCCCGGATGCCCTGGCGGCCATCGCCGCCGCCTACGCCCGGGGTGAGACCGACGAGTTCGTGGCGCCCACCCGGTTGGATGCCTTCCAGCCCATCGCCGATGGCGACGGAGTGCTGTTCTTCAACTTCCGCGCCGACCGGGCAAGGCAGCTGTGCCACGCCCTGGTGCACCCAGCCTTCGCCGGTTTCACGCCAAAGCATCGCCCCGCGGTGAAGCTGCTCACCTTCACGGCCTATGATGTGGAGCTGGAGCCCTATATCGCGGTGGCCTACCCGCCCCAGAGCCTGGACCTCATCCTCGGCGAGCTCATCAGCGCCCAGGGCTGGAAGCAGTTCCGCACCGCCGAGACCGAGAAATACGCCCACGTGACCTACTTTTTCAACGGCGGCCGGGAGAAGGCCTTCGAAGGCGAGGAGCGGCGCCTGGTGCCCTCGCCCAAGGTGGCCACCTATGACCTGCAACCTGAGATGAGCCTGGCGGACGTGAGCCAGGGCCTGGAGGCCGCCATCCGGTCCGGCACCCACCGGCTGCTGGTCTGCAACCTGGCCAACCCGGACATGATCGGCCACACGGGCGACCTGGCCGCGGCCATCACCGCCTGCGAGGCCGTGGACGCGGCCGTGGGCCGCATCGCGGACGCCACCCTGGCCATGGGGGGCGCCCTCTTCATCACCGCCGACCACGGCAACTGCGAGTGCATGCGGGACGAGAGTGGCAATCCCCACACGGCCCACACCCTGAACCCCGTACCCGCCGTGCTGGTGGCGAAAGGCTTCGAGGCCCGCCAGCTCCGCCTGGGCGGGGCCCTCAGCGACGTGGCCCCCACCCTGCTCCAGCTCTTCGGGCTGGACCAGCCGGCGGTCATGGACGGCAAGAGCCTCTTCGTCAAATGAAAGTCGCATTCATCGGCACCCACGGCGTCGGCAAGACCACCCTCTGCTACGAGCTGGCGGCGGCCCTCAAGCGGGAGGGCATCCACGTGGACATCGTGAAGGAGGTGGCCCGGCTCTCGCCCCTGCCCATCAACCAGAAGACCTCGCTCGAGGCCCAGACCTGGATCTTTCTCACCCAGATGGCCGAGGAGATCCGCTCGGGCAGCCAGCACGACGTCCTGGTCTGCGATCGCAGCGTGCTGGACAACTACGCCTACATGATGCTGGCCTGCGGCCGCCAGCTGCCCATCGAGCGCTTCATGCACCACTGGATGAAGAGCTACGACCTGCTCTTCAAGGTGCCCTTCGCCGGCCAGCTGGCCGCGGATGGCATCCGGGATACGGACACCTTCTTCGCCGAGGCCGTGGATCACCTGGTGGACCGGCTGCTTGAGGAACGGAACCTGCCCCACGAGCGGCTGGAGCCCGGGGCCCGTCCCACCTGGATCGAGCGTGTGAAACAGGTGGTACTGAACCACCCTAAAGGTCAGAAACGACTTATCTGACCCATCGGTCCTCATTTGTGACGCAGTTCTCTAGAATAGGACTGGAGCCGTCCTGACTCCGGGTAGATGATGTCTGGGATGCTTGAACGGAGGTTCTCATGGCCCAGGACGAGACCCAGCTGGTGCGTGGCGGCAGCTTCATGTTCCACCCCGCCGGTTCCCTGCCCCAGGCCACCCCAGAGGAGAACAGTGAAGATGCCCTGGCCATTGCTGAGGCGGCCCGGGACTTCGTGAATGGCGAGATCCTGCCCCGGGACGAGGAGATCGATCACCTCGACCTGGAGCTCACCCGCGAGCTGCTGGCCAAGGCCGGCGACCTGGGCATCCTGGGCATCGAAGTTCCCGAGGCCTATGGCGGCCTGGACCTGGACAAGAAGACCGCCCTGCTGGTGCTGGAAGAGATGGCCAAGCAGGCCAGCTTCTCCACCAGCTACACCGCACACACCAGCATCGGCACCATGCCCATCGTCTACTTCGGGAACCATGAGCAGAAGGCGAAGTACCTGCCCAAGCTGGCTTCCGGCGAATGGTGTGCGGCCTACGCCCTGACCGAAGCGGGCAGCGGTTCCGACGCCCTGGGGGCCAAGGCCACGGCCGTGCTGCAGGATGGCCACTGGGTGCTGAACGGCACCAAGGCCTGGATCACCAACGCCGGTTTTGCCGATGTCTTCGTGATCTTCGCCAAGATCAACGGCAGCCACCTCAGCGCCTTCATCGTCGAGAAGACGGACCCAGGGATCAGCACCGGGGCCGAGGAAAAGAAGCTGGGCATCAAGGGCAGCTCTACCCGCACCGTCATCCTGGAGAACTGCCGCATCCCCGAGGACCGCCTCCTGGGCGGCAAGGGCAAGGGCGCCCGCATCGCCCTGGGCATCCTCACGGTGGGTCGCTTCAAGCTCGGCGCCAGCTCCGTAGGCGCCGGCAAGCGGGTGCTGGAATACACCCTGAAGTACGCCGCCGAACGCACCCAGTTCGGCAAGCCCCTCAACGCCTTCGGCCTCATCCAGCAGAAGCTGGCGAACATGGCCATGCGGATCTTCGTGGGCGAAGCCATGGGCTTCCGCACCATCGGCTATCTGGACGAGGCCCTGGCCCTCACCAGCTGGGAGAGCGAAACCGGCGGCGCCGACAAGATGAAGGCCATCGACGAGTACGCCATGGAAGCCTCCATGTCCAAGGTCTGGGGCAGCGAGGCCCTGTTCGCGACTGCGGACGACGCTGTGCAGGTCTTCGGTGGCGCAGGCTTCAGCGCGGAGTATCCCCCCGAGAAGATCTATCGGGACTGCCGCATCAACCGCATCTTCGAGGGCACCAACGAGATCAACCGCCTGCTCATCGCCCAGACTTTCCTCAAGCGCTGCGGCGGGGCCGAAGGGCTGCCGCTGGCCGCGGGCGCGGCGGCTGCGCTGGACCTGCCCCAGGATGGCCTGCTTCGGACCGTGGCCCTGTCCAAGGCCCGGGCCCTCAAAGTGATCGCCCTGGCCCAGGCCGAACACGGACCGAAAATCCTAGACAACCAGGAGGCGGCCGCCCGCATCAGCAACCTGCTGCTGGAGATCTACGCCATGGAAGCCGCCGTGGTCCGCGCCCAGAAGATGAAGGCCTCGGACCATCGCTGGGCCGGGCTGGCCATGGATCTGGCCACGGTCTATGCCCAGGAAGCCTGGAACCGCATCCAGGGCGAAGCACGCATGCTGGCGGCGGAACTGGCTTCGGATTCGGTCCTGGACACCCTGGTGGCCGACCTCCTCGCCATGCAGGCCCCGGCCCCGGTGGCCCTGTCCATCCTCCGCCAGAGCATCGCCGCCGCGCTGGTGGATCAGGGGCGGTATCCGATCTCCGCCGTGTGATTGGTGAATTTATTATTTTGAAAATTGGTTATTTGAACGACTACTTCACACCGACATGCAGGGCCACGATACCGCCCGTGAGGTTCGTCCAGTGGACCTCTCGGAAACCCGCGGCCTCCAGCTCCGCCGCGAGGGATCGCTGGTCCGGGAAGGTGCGGATGCTTTCCGGCAGATAGGTGTAGGCGGAGCCATCCCCGCTGATCCAGGCACCGATGCGGGGCAGGACCCGGAGGCTGTACCAGTCGTAAAAGGCCTTGAGCCCGGGGAACACCGGGGTGCTGAACTCCAGGATCGTGAGCCTGCCGCCGGGGCGCAGCACCCGCAGAAACTCGGCATAGGCCAAGGGGCGATTCTCCACGTTGCGGATGCCGTAGCAGATGGTGAGGCCGTCGAAACTCGCCTCGCGAAAAGGGAGATACTGGGCATCGGCATCGCTAGAGGCCCAGATTCGATCGGCCAGTCCCTTGCGGCGGAACTTGGCGGGGCCTAGGCGCAGCATGGCGTGGGTGAAGTCTGTGCTGACCACGTCGACACCCCGGCGGGCCAGGGCCAGGCTGGAGTCGCCGGTGCCGGCAGCCACGTCCAGAAACCGCTGGCCAGGTGCGGCCCCACTGGCCCTGGCCATGCGCCACCACCACCAGAAGTCCGCCCCCCCCGAAAGCACGTGGTTCAAGACATCGTACTTCCCGGCGATGGCCGAAAACATCTGCTGCACTTGTCGACCTTCCGGCATCCAACCTCCGCGGGACTCTCCATTGAACCAGACGCCGGCGTCTACCCGAAGTATCCCCGTTGACCAGAGGTAGAGGCTAGCCAAGAGCCGCCTGGCCCCCCATCTTGATCCCTACCCAATCCGGAGGACAGAGATGAGCACGACGACCGCTGAGCAGGTCAAGGGGGGCAGTTTCCTGATGACTCCCATCGGGGCCATGCCCCAGTTCACCCCCGAAGAATTCGGTGAGGACGCCAAGGAATTCGCCCGAGCCGCCAGGGACTTCATGCACGGTGAGGTGTTGCCCAGGGATGAGGCGATCGACAAGCTGGACCTTCCCCTCACCATCGAGCTCATGAAGAAGGCGGGTGAGGTCGGGCTGCTGAGCCTGGACATCCCCGAGGCCTACGATGGCATGGACGTGGACAAGCGCACCGCCATGCTCGTGCTGGAGGAGATGAGCAAGCAGGGCAGCTTCGCCGTGACCTACAGCGCCAATACGGGGATCGGAACCCTGCCCATCGTCTACTTCGGGACCGAGGCCCAGAAGCAGGCCTACCTGCCCAAGCTCGGCACGGGCGAGTGGCTGGCGGCCTACGCCCTCACGGAAGCCGGCAGCGGATCGGACGCCATGGGCGCCAAGGCCACGGCCGTGCTCGAGGGTGATCACTGGGTGCTGAACGGCACCAAGATGTGGATCACCAATGCCGGTTTCGCCGATGTCTTCATCATTTTCGCCAAAGTGGACGGCCAGCACTTCAGCACCTTCATTGTCGAAAAGACCGACCCTGGCATCAGCACGGGTGCGGAAGAAAAGAAGCTCGGCATCAAGGGCAGCTCCACCCGGACCGTCATTCTTGAAAACTGCCGCATCCCCAAGGACCGGCTCCTGGGCGAGGTCGGCAAGGGCCACAAGATCGCCTTCGGCATTCTCAATGTGGGCCGCTTCAAACTGGGCGTCGGTAGCCAGGGCGGCATGAAGCAAATCCTCGAGTACACCCTCCGCTACACCTCCGAACGCTTCCAGTTCGGCAAGGCCATCAATTCCTTCGGCCTCATCCAGCAGAAGCTGGCGGACATGGCCACCAAGATCTTCGTGTGCGAATCCCTGAATTTCCGTACGGTTGGCTACATCGATGATGCCCTCCATGGCACCAGCTGGGATAGCCCCACTGCCGGCGCCGACAAGATGGCCGCCATCGACGAGTTCACCATCGAGTGCAGCATCTCCAAGGTCTGGGGCAGCGAGGCCCTCTTCTTCGTGGCGGACGAGGCCGTCCAGGCCTACGGCGGCTATGGCTTCAGCGCCGAGTACCCGCCGGAGAAGGCCCTGCGCGACTGCCGCATCAACCGCATCTTCGAGGGCACCAACGAGATCAACCGCCTGCTCATCGCCGGCACCCTGCTGAAGCGGGCCATGAAGGGCGAGCTGCCCCTCATGCAGTTCGGGCAGCAGGTGGCCAAGGAGATCTCCAACCCCATCAAGGCCGAGGCCTTCACGGGGCCGCTGGCCCGCCTGAAGCATGGCGTGGAATTAAGCAAGCGCCAGTGCATGCTCGCGGCCGGTCTGGCCGTGCAGGTACTGGGCCAGAAGCTGGTGGACAACCAGGAAGTCATGGCCCGCATGAGCGACATGCTCATGGAGATCTACGCCATGGAAAGTGCCGTGGTCCGGGCCGAGCGCATGCTGGAGGCCGGCCACCGCTGGGCCCAGATCGCCCGGGACATGACCGAGCTCTATGTGAACGAGAGCTGGCACAAGGTCCACGGCAACGCCCGCATGCTCTGCGCCGACGTGGTCGAAGGCGAGGCTCTGCGCCATGCGCTGGCCGGCGTGAAGGCCTTCACCGAGTTCCATCCCACCAGCAGCGCCCGGCTGCGGGGACGGATCGCGAGCGAGTTGATCCAGAAGGGGATTTACCCCATTGAAGTAGCCTGAACAGGCGCCGCCGCGTAGCGGCGGCGATAGAAACAGGGCCCCGGATGGGGCCCTGTTTCTTGTTCCGAGATGAGACTTCAGCGCCAAGCCTGGACGCCGGTGCTCTTCTTTTCCTCCCGGGGCTTTTCCTTGGGCGGCTCTGGTTTTGGCGCCGGCCGGTTGTCCCGCTCAACCTTGGCAGGTGGTTCGGGCCGGCGTTCGGCCTCTGGGCGCGGCCTTGGTTCCGTGGGCCGGGCCCAAGGGGCGGGCTCGGGCCGCCGTTCCTCGACCCTGGGCCGGGGTTCCATGGGACGCTCCCTGGGCATCGGTTCAGGACGGCGCTCCTCGGCCCTGGGGCGCGGCTCCACAGGACGCTCCCTGGGTGCTGGATCTGGTCGACGTTCTTCAATCCTCGGCTTCGGTTCCATCGGGCGCTCCCGGGGCACCACATCAGGCCGTCGCACTTCAACCTGGGGCCGGGGTTCCATCGGACGCTCCCTGGGTGCTGGATCCGGCCGGCGTTCCTCGACCCTCGGCCTCGGTTCCATGGGGCGCTCCCGGGGCACCACGTCAGGCCGTCGCACTTCGGCCTGGGGCCGGGGTTCCATCGGACGTTCCCGGGGTACGAGGTGTTCCGGGGTGCCGGCACGGCCGCGGTCCTCGAAGGGCCGACGAACGGATCCGCCGCCCTGGGGAGGCAGACCCGCGCCCGTGGGCGGGGTCAGGTCACGCCGGAGAATGACCCGGCCCGTGGTGGTCTGGGCCTGGCGCTCGTAGGCCCCCATCCGCTCCCGGTGCACGTCCCGCTGGAAGGCCGTGTGGATCTCGGTGGGGTTGCGGAATTCCCGGGTCGAAACGATCAGCGGACTGCGCTGCCAGGGGGCGTTGAGATCCCGGTCGCCACCGGTCCAGGCCCGGCCGCCGGGGCCGCTGTTGAAGGTCCGGATGACGTGGATATCCGAGTGCATCCGCCGATGGATCTGGGGCTCGTTGATGAAGTTGATGGAGACCACGTTCCAGGCGTAGCCGCCGCCCCAGGCGCCGTAGCCCCAGTGGCAGGGCGTGTTGTAGTAGCCGAGGGGTGCCCACCCGCAATAGCCGGGCGTGTTGTTCCAGGCCACCCAGGCGGGGCTGTAGTGAACGCCGGGAATCCAGCACCAGCCCAGGCCCACGCCCCAATTCCAGCGACCATGATGGTAGGCGACGTAGGCCCAGGGTTCCTCCGACACCCAGGTCATGCCGCCAGCGTAGGGCGCCCAGCGGCCCTGGTAGTAGGGCCGCCAGTCCTCGGCGACGCCAGCGGGCTGCCAGACATCGCCGAACTCCTCCGTGTGGATCCAGCGGCCGTGGCCGTCGAGTTCATCGGCGTAGTAGCGGAGTTCGGAAGGAACCCGGTCCCAGCTCTCGCCCCGCTGGACCACCATGGCCCGATCACTCCAGCGGTCGAAGTCATCGCCGTCATAGGTGTTGTAGCTGCGCACGCGATCCAGGCCGTCCTGGGGGCTATACACCGTCAGCCGCTCGCCGGCACTCACCCGGGCCTCATCCCGCTCGTTGGCGAAGGCCACCCGGCCGGTCTGGACCTTGAGGCGCACCAGCCGGTCCCGCTCGGCCTCGACGGTGAAGGACCCCTTGTTGAAGCAGGTGGCGGTGCCCGAAGGCGTGTCCACCCGGAAGCGGGCCTCGGACTGTCCCCCCAGCACGACGCGCAGGCGGCCATAGTCGAGGCGGAGCAGGACCTGCTTCTCGCCCTTCCGGTCGGTGAAGAGGGTCGCCACCGTGAACCGGGTGGCGCCGCCAAACGCGACGCGGGTGCCATCGCCCAGTTGCAGAACACCACGGCCGCGGCTTTCCACAACATCGCCCTCGGCGATGGGTGTGCCCCGGCTGAGCCGTTCATCCAACTCGCCCTTGCGAACTTGGACCTCACCCTCCAGGGCCCGCACCATGGCGTAACGCTCGGGCGCCTCGCCCTGGTAGGAGTCCTCGTCGTAGGAGCCGGGGGCGCTGGTAGGCGGGGCCTGGGGGGCGGCCATGAGGACCACCGCGGGACAAAGCAGCGCGGCCAATCGGGAGTGGGAATAGAGCGCGTTCATGGGCCCTCCGCGGAAGTGGATGCCGAATCCCAGGGGATCGGTTCCACGGGGCAGTACAGCCAGGGCCGTGCCAAAGGGCGGGCTCCATGCTCCAGGCTTCAGGCTCCTGGCTTCGATGCTCATTCCTTGGGGAAGGGCGCGAGGGCGGTGCCGACCTTGAGGGGATTCGGATGGGGCCCCAGGGCCGCCAACCGGGGCAGGAGGCCCATCCAGGGAATGGACCACAGGCGAGGGGCGCCCCGATCCACCTCCCCTGCGGCCACCTCCAGGCGATCCGGCAGGAATCTCAGCTGGAGATCCCGCCCCGGTGGCAACGGCAGGTGGATCACCCGGGCCGTGGCAGGGTGGACCACACTGAGAAACCCCTCGCCATCCTCCAGGATCCAGAGCAGGCCCCGCAGGAAGGGACGGAAGTCCTCGGCCACCCACCGGAGCCCGCCCAGCCCTTGGCTCAGGGGCGAATTCGCCGGGAAGGACCAGGTGCCCGCCGGCGAGGACAGCGGCAAGCCCCCATCCCGCCAGGCCTTCATGGGCCGCCCCGGCAAACCGGTCTTCAGGCGGATGATTCCCCGGCCATCCCGGATGCTGAGGGTGCCATCGCCCGTCAGCTGGGCCGCCAGGTCGCCGGTGGAAGGCTCAAGACCGGAGGGCGTCTCGCTCCGCGAGGAAGCGGCACCAACCTGCCAGTCCAGCGGGGGCTGGCGCTCCCAGGCCAGGGCCGGATGGCCCTGGGCAGCGAGAGGCAGAGCGGCCAGGGCCGCGCCGCTCAGGAGGAGGGCGCCCAGCCGCATAGGGCCTCCAGATTGCGGGTGGTGAGTTCAGCCAGCTTCAGCGAGGGAATGCCCCGCAGCTCCGCCACCGCCTCGGCGGTGAAGCGCACGTAACCGGGTTCATTGGGTTTCCCGCGATAGGGCACCGGCGCCAGGAAGGGGGCATCGGTCTCCACCAGGATGCGATCCTCCGGGGCCCAGGCCGCCACGTCGCGGACGGCTTCGGCCTTTTTGAAGGTGGTGATGCCCGAGAAGCTCAGGTAGAAGCCCAGGTCCAGGGCCCCTTGGGCGAAGGCGCGGTCCTCGCTGAAGCAGTGGATGATGCCGCGTACCGCGTCGGCGCCCTCCTCCGCCAGGATGCGAAGGGTGGCCTCGGGGGCCGAGCGCGTGTGGATCATCAAGGGTTTCCCGATGGCCTTGGCCAGGCGGATCTGGGCCCGGAAGGCCGCCTCCTGCACATCCCTCGGGCTCAGGTCGTAGTGCCAATCGAGCCCAGTCTCACCCACGAAGCGCACCGCGGGATCCACCAGCAGGCTGCCGAGGCCCGCCGCCACCTCCGGCGACCAGCTCTTGGCCTCGTGGGGATGCACGCCCAGGCTGGCCTGGACACCGGGAATCCGGCCGGCCAGCTCCAGCACCACCCGGGAATCCTCCAGGTCCGTGCCCACGGCGATAAAACCCGTCACTCCCTGGCTCCGGGCCCGCAGCAGCGTGGCCTCCACCTGGTCGGGAGCCAGGTAAGAACCGGTGAGATGGCAATGGGCGTCTACGAGCATGGCTCCATGGTCTCACGGGCAGCCGGGGCGACTGCTGACCCGCCGAAGGGTGGCCTCCCGGCCCTGGATCACACCTCCTCCCTCGCCCTGTGACCTTGGGCACGAACCCCGCTCCCCAGGCTTCAATGCCCGCATCCTGGAAGGGCCTGGAGCCGCTTTGTCCGACCTCTTTCCCGCCGAATCCCCGTCGCAGCAGCCCCGCATGCTGCGGGTGAAGGATGGACTGAAGGACGGCCTGGGCCGGGGCATCACCTACCTCCGCGTATCCGTCACCGAACAGTGCAACCTGGCCTGCGTCTACTGCAAGCCCCGGACGGGCAACCTGCAGCGGATGGAGGCCCCGGCCATGAGCCGCAACGAGGTGGTCGCGCTGGTGAAGGTGTTCACCAGCCTCGGCATCCGGAAGGTCCGGCTCACGGGGGGCGAGCCCCTGCTGCGACGGGACCTGGAGACCATTATCGCCGGCATCAGCCCCGAGGTCGAAGGCCGGGTCCACCTCACCACCAATGGCATCCACCTGGCGCGCCGGGCCCGGGCCCTGCGGGATGCGGGGCTCGCCGGCGTCAATGTCAGCCTCGATGCGGCGGATCGGAAGGCCTTCGAGCGCCTGACCCTGAAGAACGGCCTGGACAAGGTGCTGGCCGGGCTGGAGGCGGCCCGGGGCGCGGGCCTGAAGGCCAAGCTCAACACCGTGGTCCTGCGGGGCTGGAACGGGGACCAGATCCTTCCGTTGGCCCGCCTGGCTCAGCGGGAAGGACTGCAGGTGCGCTTCATCGAGTTCATGCCCTACCTGGGCAATGGCTGGGACAAGGAGCAGTTCATGCCCGCGGCCGAGATCCTGCAGACCATTCAGGAGGGCCTTGGCCTCGAGCTCGAAGAGGAGCCCCCGGTGGGCCTGGAGGAAGGCCCCGCGCGGCTCTTCCGCATTCCCGGGAGCCAGGGGAAGGTGGGGGTCATCTCCACACTCAGTGCGGACTTCTGCGACCGCTGCAACCGGGTGCGCCTCACCAGCCGCGGCGAAATGCAGGCCTGCCTCTTCGGCAGTCGGCCCATGGATCTCCTCGAACCCCTGCGCAACCACGCTTCCCACGAGGATCTCGTCAACCTCATCCGGCAGACGCTCATCGAGAAGCTGGATTGCCACCCCATGCGCCGGGGCGACCAGCCGAAGCTCGCCGACGGCATGTGGCAGGTGGGCGGGTGAAGCGAGGCCTGCTGCTGCTGAGCGGCGGCGCGGGCACCCGCATGGGCGCGCCGAAGCACGCCCTGGACCATCCCGAGGGAGGTTCCTGGGGGGGCCATCTGGTGCGGGTCTTCGAGGCGGTGTTTCCCGGCGCGCCCATCCAGGTACTGGGCGAGGCCCTGCCCGACCGGCCCGACCTGCCCCGCCTGGATGACCCCCGTGAGGGCCCGGCCGTGGCGCTGCGGGCCTGGGCCAGCGCGAATGTGCCGCCCGTCGAAGTCTGGTGGGTAGTGGCCTGCGATCAGGTGCGCTGGACGATCGAGCGCCTCGCAGAATGGGCGGCCGTTTGCGAATCCACCGATCCCGCTCACACATACTGGATCATGGCTCTCCACGAAGGACACTTGCAGCCCCTGGGCGGCTGGCTGTCCGATGTCCTCCGCCCGGCCCTGGTAGCATCCTCGGCCCGTTCCCTGATGGCCCTGGCGACCTCTCTGCCCTATCTGGCTCTGCCCAGGGACGGTGAGGAGTGGGTGGATGTGGATACGCCGGAAGAGCGGGACGCGTTCGAACGACATCGTTCATCAGGAAATACAAAAGGATAAAAAGCGGAACACAGAAGACACAGAAATCCCACAGAGGACACAGAGAAAAGCGGAAGTGCTTTCATCCTGTGGTTCACGGGGACGGGCTAATCCTTGGATGTCCACAGGGCCTATCAAAGGCACCTGTCAGTGGCAGTTCTCTGCGTCCTCTGCGGCTCTCTGTGCCTTCTGTGTTCCTGCTTTTCCCGAATACCAGGAGTTACCAGAAAGCTAGCCCAGCCGCTTCCGCACCAGCCGCTCGACGGGCACGCCGCCCTTCAGGTGGCTTTCGATGATCTCGGGCACGTCCTCCGGCGTAACATGGGCGTACCAGATGCCGTCGGGATAGACCAGCACGGCCGGACCGATGGCGCAGAAGCCCACGGACCCGCAGGTGATGCACTGGATGTCGCCCGAGCGGTTGCCCTTGTAGAAGAGTAGATTCTCGGCGATCAGCTGGGCCTTGAAGGCCTCCAGCACCGCCTCGGAGCCGTTGGCCGTGCAGCTTTTCGAGGTGCACACCAGCACCTGCCGCTGCAGGGCGTGGCCCATGATGGGGGTCAGGGCGGCATCCTCTTCGGGCGTGGGTAGGGGCTTGGATTCATCCATGCAGGCGCCTCAGGTTCTCAAGATAGCAGCCTTCCCTCCACCGAGCTGGAGGGCTCCAGATCCATGCCAATGGCTGGTTTGAAATCAAATTACTGTGTGGTTATTTAATTAATAGTGATCATAGTCACGAAGTACTTGACCTCCCTTCTTACCCGATCATCCTCAATGGCGAGACCCATCCGCACGCGCTCCCGCTTTGGGACCTGCGGATCCCAAGACCCAGGCTCCTCCCCCACCGGGATGGCATTGCCCTGCCCCCACTTCCCCCTTTCAGAAAGGATGTGCTCCATGCCGAACACGCTGAAACTCCTCGCCCTGATCGCCGCGCTCACGGTGCCCCTGGCCGCCCAGGGCGGCAGCGACACCAAGGGCAAGTTCTTCTTCAAGAAGTCTTGCAAGTCCTGCCATGCCACTGGCGGCAGCGCCAAGGAGGTCACGCCCCTCTCCAAGACCCAGGCCCAATGGAAGGCCTACTTCGCCGCCGGCAAGCACAAGAAGGGCGCCGAGAAGCTCGATTCCATCGTGAAGCCCGAGCAGATCAAGGATGTCCAGACCTTCCTGGTGAACCACGCTTCGGATTCCCCGCAGCCCGAAACCTGCGGCGGCTGAGCCTCCCCTTCCCTTCCCCTCCCCCACCCCCAACTTCGAGGAGAACACCCCATGAACTCCCGCATCACCCTGGCCCTGGTGGCCATGCTGGCGCCCACGGCCCTGAGCGCCCAGTCCAATGAGGATCTGCAGAAGCAAATCGAGCAACTGAAAGTCCAGTTGAAAGCCGTCGAGGAAAAGGCCGCCGCGGTGCAGGAAGTCGATACCCGCCTGGTGAAGGTCGAGACCAAGGTGGCCGGCGACAACATCCAGTGGGGCGGCGATCTGCGCACCCGCTTTGAAAGCGCCAAGTGGAGCTTCAAGCCCTACCAGCAGTTCATGGGCTTCGCCCAGAGCGCGGGCTACCCCGGTCCTCTGCCCCCCGGCTACCCCTATCCCTTCGTGGCCCTCACCCAGGGAGTGCCGGCCCAGGACTACACCAACGACGTGCAGTGGTCCACCCGCCTGCGTCTCAAGCTGGGCATCACCATCAACGAGCACGCCAAGATCATGGGCCGCCTGGCCATGTACAAGGTCCATGGGGGCGGAGACGTGCCCGTGTTCAACGGCTCACCCAATACCGTCGCCAACTCCTTTACCAGCGCCAAGGTGCCGGGCACGGACGTGCTCCGCGTCGAACGCGCCAGCCTGGTCTATGACTTCCCCGTGGGCATCCTGTCCATCGGCCGCCAGAACACCTCCGACGGCCCGCCCCTCGAAGTGCGTGAAGGCGGCGAGCGCCAGGCCACCCCGCAGGCCCTGGCGGTGAACGCCCAGGTGGATGGTGTCGGCTTCAAGTTCCAGCTCGACAAGATCGGCATGCCCGAAGGCACGCTGTTGGGCCTCTGCTACGGCGTGGGTTACGAGTCGGGCTTCGGTGGCGGCGGCAACGTCAAGGCCAACGCGGCCCCCGTGGGCTTCAACTTCACCAACGTGAACTGGACCGCCCAGGGCCCTAATGCCGCCGCGGCCACCATGCAGGTGAACAGCATCGGGCCCCTCAAGGACACCACCGTCCTGGGCGCCATGTTCGACATGCCCCTGCTGTTCCAGCTGGGCGAGAGCGTCCAGAGCGCGAACTTCTACCTGGGCTTCAACCGCATGGGCAACATGACGGATATCCCGTACGGCAGCACCAACAACTTCCCCGTGCCGGCCATGGCGGGCATGGGTGGCATGCCTTCCACTCAGTACGTGACCGCCACCAACAACCTGGGCGATATCGATCAGTGGACCGCCACCTGGAAGCACAAGATCGGCGACACCTTCACCTACTTCGCCAGCTACGGCTACATCAAGAGCAATCCCAACGGGAAATCGAGCCAGTACGGCGCCTACTGGACCATGCCCCCGGCCTTCGGGGGCCAGACCCAGCAGCTCGCCGGCTTCGGTGGCCTGCTCGGCGATGCCGCCAAGAGCCAGACCGCCAGCGCCTACTATGTGGGCGTGCGCTGGGACCCGACCGAGAAGTTCGGAGTCGGCCTCGAGTTCAACCACGGCTCCCCGCGGTGGTGGACCTACAGCCCCGCTACCGGCGAAGCCACCGAAAAGCTCGGCACCCGCGGCGATGTCATGGAGGGCTACATCCACTGGCAGTTCGCCAAGAACGCCGCCTTCCGCCTGGGCTACCTCGACTACAAGTACAGCCACGCCTTCAGCGGCTGGCACATCTCCCCTGGCCCCGCCAACCCGGCCCAGAGCTGGGAAGATGCCTACGACCTGAGCAAGAACCCGATGCTGCAGTACGGCTTCCCCGCCACGGTGAAGACCATGTACGCCTCAATCGAAGTCAAGTTCTGACCATGACGCAAAAAAGGCCGGAGGCTTTCCTCCGGCCTTTTTTGCGCTAGCAGGGAGATTAAAATGGGAACCAAGCTCATGGATCGCCGCCTGTTCTTGAAGGCGACCGGCGCCACTGCCGGAGCGGCCGCTTCGCTCCAGGTGGGCTGCCTCAGCTACTTCAAAAAGGGCCGGAGCGGGCCCGTCGACCGCCGGGAGGTTCCCACCACCTGCGAGCTCTGCCCCAACAAGTGCTCGGCCATCGCCGTGGTCGAATACGGCCTCGTGAAGAAGCTGAACCCCAATCCCGAGAATCCCAAATCCCGGGACATGCTCTGCGCCCGGGGCAACGCGGCCATCAAGCAGGTCTACGATCCCGACCGCCTGAAGCAGCCCATGATCCGCGTGGGTGCCCGGGGCGAAGGCAAGTGGAAGCCCGTGAGCTGGGACGAGGCCTTCGATTTCGCCGCGAAAAAGCTCGCCGAGGTGAAGGAGAAGCACGGCCCCCAGGCCTCGCTGTGGTCCTCCACGGAGGGCTTCCAGGAAGTCTTCTTCAAGAATTTGGGCCTGGCCTTTGGCTCGCCCAACACCGTCCGACACCCCACACTTTGCTTGGCGTCCGTGAACTTGGCCTACAGCATGACCTTCGGCACCGTGCCCAGCTTCGACCTGCTGAACAGCCGCTACGTCATCATGTCCGGCGCCAACCGCTTCGAAAGTATCATCACGCCCGACACCATGGATCTCATCGGCGGCGTCATGGAACGGAAGGCCAAGCTGATCTACCTGGATCCCCGCTTCACCGTGACCGCTTCCAAGGCTGACGAGTGGTACCCCATCAAGCCCGGCACCGACCTGGCTTTCATCCTCGCCATGATCCACGTGATCATCAAGGAGAACCGCCACAGCAAGGACTTCGTCGCCGCCTACACCACGGGCTTCGATCAGCTAGTCGAGCACGTCAAACCCTACACACCGGAGTGGGCCGAGAAGGAAACGGAGATTCCGGCCAAGGATATCCTCCGCATCGCCCGCGAGTTCGCCGACGCCGCGCCCCGCTCCCTCTACTACGCCGGCCGGCGCTCCTCCTGGTACCAGAACGATTTCCAGATGCGCCGGGCCCAGGCCATCCTCAACGCCATCGTGGGCAACTGGGACCAGGTGGGCGGCATGGTGCCCAATGCCAAGCTGCCCAAGGGGGAATTCCTCTTCATGCCCTGGGACGAGCCCAAGGCTCCCCGGGTGGACGAGATCGACAAGCATTTCCCCCTGGCCGCCAAAGGCGATGGCGTCTACTTGAAGCTGCGCGAGAACGTCCTCGCCGGGACGCCCTATCCCATCAAGGCGTGGATGGTCTACAAGCAGGATCCGATGAATGCCATGCCTGACCAGGCCAAGACCCTGAAGATGATCGAGGGGATGGAC
Organism: Holophagaceae bacterium; assembly: GCA_025363715.1. Lineage (GTDB taxonomy): Bacteria > Acidobacteriota > Holophagae > Holophagales > Holophagaceae > Geothrix. The sequence continues at coordinate 20,542 of JANYLR010000035.1, forward strand.
TTCATCGCCGTGATCGATGTCGCGATGAGCGACATGGCCTGGTACGCGGACGTGGTCTTCCCCGAGAGCGCCTACCTGGAGCGCACGGATCCTGTCGAGGTGATGGCCGGCATCTGGCCCGCCGTGGTCTACCGCCAGCAGGTGGTGAAGCCCATCCACGACACCAAACCCAACCTGGAGATCGTACAGGGGCTGGCCAAGCGCCTGGGGCTGTCCGACTACTTCGATTTCACCATCGAGCAGTGGGTCGACGCAGAGTTCAAGGAGCTGCCCATCCCCATGGCCGCCGAGCATATGAAGAAGCACGGTGTGTGGGCCGCCAGCGGCCAGCCCAGCTATGGAAAGACGCTCACCCCCGACCACCGCTTCGTCACCAAGACCGGCAAGATCGAGATCTTCTCTGAACGGTTGAAGGAGGCGGGCCAGGATCCCCTGCCGGTCTACGCCAGCCCCGTGCAGCCGCCCAATGACCGCTTCCGGCTCATCCTGGGCCGCGTGGGCTACTTCACCCACGCCAACCAGTCCAACAACGTCTGGCTGAACGAGTTCATGAAGGAGAACGACCTCTGGATCAACCCCAAGCCCGCGGCCAGGCTGGGCATCGCGAACGGGTCCACCGTGAGCGTCACCAGCAGCGTGGGCACTGTGAAGCTCAAGGCCCGGGTTACGGAGGAGATCCGCCCCGACTGCGTGTTCATGCTCCACGGCTTCGGCAAAAAGTCGAAGATGCAGAGCCTGGTCTACAACGTGGGCGCCAGCGACGCAGTGATCCTCGAGACGGCCTGGGACAAGGTTTCCGGCAACGCCGCCTTCCACGAAACCTTCGTCAAAGTCACGAACGCCTGAGGAGGGTGGACCATGGACATCAGGAAGCGGCGCTACGCCCTCGTCATCGATTCCAGGAAATGCATCAACTGCAAGGCCTGCGTCGTCGCCTGCAAGGCTGAGAATGGCGTGCCCATCGGCAACTTCCGCAACTGGATCACCGCGGACCGACAGGGCGAGTACCCCAAGCTCCGCATCGACTTCGAGCCCGAGCAGTGCCACCACTGCGAGCATCCCTCCTGCGTGCGGGTCTGCCCCACCGGCGCCTCCTGGCAGCGCAAGGACGGTGTCGTGCTCGTCTACGCCGACGACTGCATCGGCTGCCGCTACTGCATGGTGGCCTGCCCCTACGATGCCCGCTACTTCCACGAAGAGAGCGGCACGGTCCACAAGTGCACGCTCTGCAGCCACCGGGTGGACAAGGGCGAGGTCCCGGCCTGCGTGGAGACCTGTCCTTCCAAGGTGCGGGTCTTCGGCGACCTGGAGGATCCCTCCAGCCGGCTCCATGAGCTGCTGGCCACCCGGCGCCACCACGTCAAGGAACCCCAGACGGGCAACGGCCCTCAGCTCTACTACCTGCTTTAGGAGACTGCGATGCACGAACTCAACTGGGGTCTCCTCATCGTTGTCTACCTCTTCCTGGGTGGACTGTCTGCCGGACTCTTTTTCGCCGCGGGCCTGGCCAACTACCTGGAAGTGGATGGCCAGCCAGCCTATCCCCGGATCGCCCGCATGGGCGCCCTGCTGGCCCCCTGGCCCGTGGCCCTGGGCTCGGCGCTCCTCATCCTCGACCTGGGCAACTGGTACCGCTTCTACAAGCTGTTCACCCACTTCCGGTGGGAGAGCCCCATGTCCATCGGCTCCTGGCTGTTGACGCTCTTCACGGTCATCGCCTTCGTCTACGCCTTCGCCTGGCTGCCGGAGGAGTGGCGGAGGTCGCTGTTCGCCAAGGTGCCGGCCACGTGGAAGCAGGTGCATCGCCTGAACGTCGACCTTGCCCCCCACCGCAAGACCCTGGCCATGATCGGCTTCCCCTTCTCCATCGGCGTGGGCATCTACACCGGCGTGCTGCTGGGCGCCGTGTCGGCCCGGCCTTTTTGGAACACCAACCTGGTGGCCCAGATGTTCCTGTTCTCGGCCCTCTCCAGCGGCGCGGCGGCCCTGCTGCTGGCCATGGTGCTCGACAAGCGGAACCCCATCGAGACCCATGAGACCAAGTTCCTCATCACCCTGGACATCGTGTTCATCTCGCTGGAGCTCTTCATTATCCTGCCCTACCTTATCCATGGCCAGCTCTCCGTCCTGGCCGTGAAACAGGCCCTGTGGCTCATCCTGGGCGGCCCCTACACCGTGGTGTTCTGGGTCTTCTTCCTGGGACTGGGACTGCTGACGCCCCTGGCCATCGAGGTCTACGAACTGGCCCCCAGCCTGCTCAAAGACCGGGTCTTCCACGGCAACCGCAGCCTGGCCCTGGCCGCCTCGAGCCTGGTCCTGGTGGGTGGCTTCCTGCTGCGCTACATCTTCGTCTACGCTGGTCAGCTGAGTAGCTTCCACAAGCTGGGGATGCTGCGCTGATATGGGTCTTCTGGAAAGGCTGAATTGATCACCACCAAGACACCAAGACACCAAGAAAAGAAGAGAAACTGCTTTTGCAGTTCTTGGTGCCTGGGTGCCCTGGTGCCGCGGTGGTGAGATTTTTCTTTATAGACTGCTGTACGCCATGAGGTGTTAGAAATGACGCTCGCGCTGCTGGCGGACCTCGCCCAGATCCTCGCTGAAACCTTCCTGGAACCTGATGCTGATTTGAAGGAAGGTCTGGAGGAGCTGCTGAACGACCTTCCCAGTCCAGCTCTGGCAGAGCCCCTGCGTCAGATGGTGGAAACCACCCTTTCAGCCGAAGAGCAGCCCGTGGAATACGCCCGTTTGTTCCTCCACGCCAAAGACACGGACACGGCCCACCTCTTCGAATCGGTGCAGGCCCGGGGGCATCAGATGGCCCCGGAGGTGCTCGGGCCTCTCCAGGCCATCTATGACGAGGCCGATATCAGCGTCCAGGAAGACCTAATGGTCCCGCCCGATCACCTGGGGCTGGAGCTGGCCTGCCTGAGCTACCTGCTGGGCCAGGTCATCGAGGGCGACCTGGCCGAGCGGCAACGCTTCGTGGAACTGGCCCAGCGCCTGATCCGGGAGCACCTGCGGCCCTTCACCCTCGTGGTGGCCGGGCAGCTCCCCAAGGTCGCCGCCCACCCCTACTACCTCGCCACCACGGGGCTGGCCGATGCCCTGCTGTCAGAAGTCGAGAAGGAACTCGCAATAATCTAGCCAACCCACTGCTGGACAAAGGCTTGCCCCGGGACCAGCATGGATCCATGCGCACTCCCTCAACCATCCTGCTGGTGGACGACGAGCCGGGCATCCGGCGGTCCCTGGGCGAAGCCCTGAAGGACGAGGGCTACCACGTGGTGAAGGCCGAGCGGGGTGAGCAGGCCATCGACCTGCTGCACAACCCCGATGGCGAGGGCCTCCAGCTCATGCTGCTGGACGTCTGGCTGCCGGGCCAGGATGGCCTGGAGACCCTGAAGCAGGCCAAGCAGCTCCGGCCCGACCTGCCGGTGGTGATGATCTCGGGCCACGCCAGCATCGACACGGCCCTGCAGGCCACCAAGCTGGGCGCCTTCGATTTCCTGGAAAAGCCTATCGACCTGGATCGCCTGCTCCTGGTGGTGGGCAATGCCCTGCGCCAGTCCAAGCTGGAGCAGGAGAATCAGCGGCTCCTGGCCGCGGTGGAGGGCGGCCGCTTCTTCCTGGCGGACAGCCCCGCCATGAAACGGCTCATGGCCGATGTGGCCCTGGTGGCGCCGACCGAAGGCCGCGTCCTGGTCACGGGCGAGAACGGCAGCGGCAAGGAGGAGGTGGCCCGCCTCATCCATCTGCAGAGCCCCCGCAAGGACGGTCCCTTCATCGAGGTGAACTGCGCCGCCATCCCCGAGGAGCTCATCGAAAGTGAGCTCTTTGGCCACCAGAAGGGTGCCTTCACCGGCGCCGTGCGGGACCAGAAGGGCAAGTTCCGCGAGGCCGACGGTGGCACCCTCTTCCTGGACGAAGTGGGCGACATGTCGCTCAAGACCCAGGCCAAGGTCCTCCGCGCCCTCCAGGAGGGCCGGGTGGAGCCCGTGGGCGGGGGCGGCGTTGTGGGGGTGGATGTCCGCGTCATCACGGCCACCAACAAGGATCTGGCCGGCGAGATCACCCGAGGCCGCTTCCGGGAGGATCTCTACTTCCGCCTGGCCGTGGTGCCTCTGCGCATCCCCGCCCTGCGGGAGCGCCCCGAGGACATCCTGCCCCTGGCCGAGGCCTTCATCAGCCGCATCGCCAAGCAGTACGGGCGACCGCCCCGGCACCTGGGGCCCGAAGCCAAGGACACCCTGCTACGCCACGACTGGCCGGGCAACGTGCGCGAGCTGAAAAACCTCATGGAACGCGCCGTCATCCTGGGGCGCGGCAGCGAGATCGGCCCCCGGGATCTGGGGCCCCTGGCGGCCCGCAACCTGGCCGACCAGGACCCCTTCTCCTTCCCCGAGTTCGGCAGCCTGAAGGATGCCAAGGACTGGTTCGAGGCCCAGTACCTGCAGCGCGAGATGCGCATCCAGAACGGCAACATGACCCGGGTCGCCGAGCGCGTGGGCATGGACCGTTCCAACCTCTACAAGCGCCTCAAAGCCCTGGGCATCGAGCCCAGGGAGAGCTAGGCAGTCCTCCGATGAGCGACAAGAAATGGTTCAAGATTGGTGAAGCCGCCCAAATGGTCGGTGTCGGCCCCAAGGATCTGCGCTACTGGGAAGACGTCATCTCGGATATCAAGCCCCGGCGCAGCAAGGGCAACCTCCGCTACTACCACGTGGATGAGCTCCCGCGCCTCAGGCGCATCAAGGCCTGGCTGGGCGAGGGCCTCACCGTGGCCGACTGCGCCGAGCTGCTGGCCCACGGCCACCTGGTCCAGCGCCTCGACTTGGGCCTCGAAGCCGACGAGCTGCCCGCCGCCCCGGTCCAGAAACCCAAGCCCGCCTTCCCCCGCCTCCTCCGCACCAGCAGCGACCTCCAACCCATCCTCAAGTCCGTGCGGGCTCTGCACGAACGCCTGTCCGCGCCACCCAAGCCTTGACCTGAATCCCCAGCCGTTCTAAAGTAAAAGGTTCACGGCGCGTGGCGCAGCCTGGTAGCGCACTACCTTGGGGTGGTAGGGGTCGGAGGTTCGAATCCTCTCGCGCCGACCAAAACACCAGAAGGGCCCTCGAAAGAGGGCCTTTCTGGTGTTTTGAACTGATGTTGAGGATTCGAACCTCCGAGTGGGATCGTGGAGACGCCACTAGATGTGGCGTCGGAACGAGACCGGGGACGGCGAAGCCGGACCAGTTCGAATCCCCGCCCTGGTGTGACGGCGCTGAATACGGAGAACGGCCCGACTCACTCCAGCATGATGCTCAGGCCGGGGGTTCCCGGCTCGGCAGGCGCCGCGTATGCGTCTGCACCCACCACCCCCTTGGCCTTCGGCCGAGTGGGCTTGGCCAGGCGCGACCCTCCGCCTGACACACCCTGCCCTGCGGGGTGCTCCCACTCGCCCTTCGGTCTCGCGGAGTCGGAGCCTATGTCACGCCGAACAAGACCGGCACACGGAGAAGCCGGGTACGTTCGAATCCCAGCCCCGTCGTGGCGGCGCTGAAAAGGAAGAACGGCCCGCCCCATCCGACATTTCCCCAAGGGCTTTCGTCACCAATAATTCTGGCTATTGGCCTTCGGTCTTGGTAAAAATGAGGCATTCCAATCCGCTTATTATTCTGAATCAAGACTCCTGGGCTAGCTCTTCCCAAGGAAACCATGTCACTTCAGCCCGGAACCCGTCTCGGCCCCTACGAGATCCTCGCGCCCCTCGGCGCGGGAGGCATGGGCGAGGTGTGGAAGGCGAAGGACACGCGGCTCGATCGCCTGGTGGCGGTGAAGGTACTGCCCGAAGCCTTGGCCAAGTCTCCCGAATCGCTCGCTCGTTTTCAACGCGAGGCCAAGGCCGTGGCGGCGCTGAATCACCCCAACATCCTGGGCATCTACGATTTCGGATCCGATGGCGAACACACCTACGCCGTGATGGAGCTGCTTGAAGGTGAGTCCCTGCGCGAAATCATCAGTGCCGGGGCCATGGCCCCTGAGCGGGTGGTGGAAATCGCGCATCAGGTGGTGGCGGGGCTGGCGGCGGCCCATGAGAAAGGCATCATCCATCGGGACATCAAGCCCGAGAACATTTTCCTGACCAAGGAAGGCCGGGTGAAGGTTCTGGATTTCGGCCTTGCCAAGCAGGTCACCGGCAACGAGGGCCAAGGTGATGCGTCCGCCGTCGCCTTGAGCCCGACCCAACTCACGTCGCGGGGCATGATTCTTGGCACCGTAGGCTACATGTCCCCGGAGCAGGTGCGCGGCGTGGCGGTAGATGCCCGGGCAGATGTCTTCAGCCTTGGCGTGGTGCTATTGGAGCTGCTCACGGGGAAACGGGCCTTTGATCGGGCTTCGGCCCCCGAGACCATGGCAGCGATCCTGCGTGACGATCCGCCGATGTTCGAGAACCTGGGCAAGGCGATTCCACCTGCCCTGCGCAGCCTCATCGACCGCTGCCTGCAGAAGGATCCAGACCAGCGCCACCAGTCCATGAAGGATCTGTCCTTCGAACTGGCCAACCCGAGTACCCTGCCCTCCTCCCGGATGCGATCGGGGAAGCCGATGGGACCCCGAAGGCTGCGGGCCCTGTGGGCTACGATCACGCTGGCTCTGGCCACCTTACTGGTCTATGTGTTGATCGGGGGGATCCAGGGACGCCATGTGGCTGTTGCCGACGGGATATCCATCGCCGTCCTGCCCTTCGAGGACATGTCCGAGGGGAAGGATCAGGAGTACATGTCGGACGGGATGTCGGAAGAGCTGCTGAACCTGCTGGCGAAGGTCCCGGCGCTGCACGTCATCTCCCGAAGCTCGGCCTTCTCCTTCAAGGGCAAGCAGCTCGGGATTCCGGAAATCGCCAAGCGGCTCAAGGTCGCCAACGTTCTCGAAGGTTCCGTGCGCAGATCCGGCAACCGGCTCCGCATCACTGCGCAGTTGATCGATGCGCGGACCGACACCCACCTGTGGTCGGAGACCTACGACCGCACGGTTGACGACCTCTTCACGGTGCAGGATGAGATTGCGGCAGCGGTGGTAGGGCAACTCAAGCTCACCCTTCTGGGCGCGCCACCCAAAACCCAGAAAAGGGATCCCAGGGCTCATGATCTCTACCTGAAGGCCTTCCAGATCGCCCGCACAGGGGACTCCGGAGCCACCAAGCAGTCCATTGAACTGTTGAAAGAAGCGCTAGCCATCGCCCCTGACTACGCTCCAGCATGGCAACTGCTTGCCTTCAATCACATAAGTGAGGTGTACCGGGAACTGAAACCGGCCAAGGAAGGGATCAGGCTGGCTCACGAAGCCATCGATAAGGCCCTCGCCCTGGATCCAAAGGATGCCATGGCGTATATGAGGCTTGCCCAGGTTGAGATGAGCCTCGAAGGCAACCTGGCCGGCGCTGCGAAACACCTTGAACATGCCGCGGAGCTTGACCCAGTCCGTGCCAGCAGTACGGGCACCGCTCTAGCCAGGCGACTGGGTCGGACGGAACTGGCCATCGGTTTGGCCCAATCGGATGTTGAACACGACCCCCTGAACCCCCTGAGCTATTTCGAGCTTGGCAAAGCCCACTATGCGGCGGGACACCTTGATGAAGCCATCCTCCACCTTCGCACCGCCGCGAGTCTGAGCCCGAAGATGGACGCAGTGCATTCGGTGATCTGCGCGACCTTGCTACTCAAGGGTGATGCCCAGGGCGCCCTGGTGGAGGCTCAGCGCGAGCCCTCAGAAATCGATCGGCTAATGGATTTGCCGATGGTCTACCATGCCTTGAAGCAGACAGCCAAGGCCGATGAGGCCCTCGCGACATTGATCCGGAAACACGGGGAAAGCGACCCCTACAACATCGCCTACGTGCTGGCCTTCCGCGGAGAAACCGGCCATGCCTTCGAATGGCTGGACAAGGCGGTCCAGAACCATGACACGGGCCTGGTTGAAATCGGGTCCGAGCAACTCTTTGCCAACCTTCATGGGGACCCTCGCTGGCTCCCGCTACTGCACAAACTGGGCCAGGCTCCGGAGCAACTGGCTGCGATCAGGTTCGCTGTGAAGGTCCCCCACGTGCGGATGACCAGGCACTAGTCAGAACGGAGGCTAGCCGAAGTGGGACTGGCCACTGCTACTCTCTTCCCCAATCCGACTTGCAGAGGGAACATGACCGTCACTCCCCGCACCCGCTTCGGCACCCGTGAGAGCCACCTGCCGCCAAGCCTTTGCGAGGCGCGGAGGACCTTCCGCCCTTCCACACTCAACGCTCGGCTGGACCCAAGTTGAGCAGCCTCGATCCTGTATATACCCAGTGGTGGTTCCCCACGCTGGCTTTGGCCTCCCTGGTTGGGCTGAGCTGGATGGTCTACCGCAACCGGCTCCGACACCTGCTGGAAGTCGAGCGCATCCGCACCCGCATCGCCGCTGACCTCCACGACGACATCGGCGCCAGCCTCTCCCGCATCTCGATCCTGAGCGAGGTGGTGAAGTCCCGGTTGCCGGAAGGAGAGGCCGAGACTGCAGCCTTCCTGACGGAAATCGCGGATTCATCCAGGGAACTGGTGGATTCCATGAGTGAAATCGTCTGGTCCATCGACCCTCGGCGGGACAACCTCAGGCACCTGCTGGCTCGAGTGGGCCAGTTCGCCCAGGGGGTGCTCGCGGCAAAGAGCATTCGCTGGTCGATGAACATTCCTCCCGATCCAGCGCGGATCAAGCTGACCCCCGAGCAGCGCCGCAGCATGTACCTCATCTTGAAGGAGGCCATCAACAACGCCATGAAGCATTCGGGCTGCCATTCGGTGAACCTCCACGTAGAAGCAAGCGGCGGCCTGCTCGTGGCCCAGATTCAGGATGACGGCTCCGGGTTGCCATCGGATTCGCCCACTTTGGAAACCTCCACCACCCGGCGTGGGCGCGGCCTCATCAACATGCATGTCCGGGCCAAGGCCGTGGAAGGCCGCATCGAGATCACCTCTAGTGCAGAGGGCACCATCGTTCGCCTCGAAATCCCCCATCGAGCCCTGCGGGGAGCATGATCATGCCATCCCCCGCCAGTGCCTGATCCCCTACCTTGAACCCTCACCACCCATGAGCCTTGGATGAATGACCGGACGGCAATCAAGGTGGCCCTCGTCGAAGATGACCACTCGACCCGGGAGGGGCTCCGCCTCTTGATCCACGGAAGCCCCGGGTTCCAATGCACCGGTGCCTATGACTCCGTGGAGGCGGCCCTGCCAGCCTTGGCCAAAGACACCCCAGACGTGTTGCTGATGGACATCAACCTGCCCGGGATGTCAGGCCGCGAAGGTGTCCTGATCATCAAGGAACGCTGGCCATCCATTGAAGTCCTCATGCTCTCGGTCTATGGAGAACAGGAAAGCGTCTTCGAATCGATCTGCAATGGCGCCGCGGGTTACCTGCTGAAGAAAACACCTCCGGCCCGACTGCTCGAAGCCATCCAGGAGGCCCGTGATGGCGGGTCACCCATGTCGCCCGAGATCGCGCGGAAGGTGGTGGTGCTCTTCCGGAAGACACCCAGGCCCAACTCGGCCGATCGGCAGCTCACGCCCCGGGAGCTGCAGCTCCTGTCGCTCCTGGCCGAGGGCCATGGCTACGCAGAAGCGGCAGACCTTCTGACCATCAGCGAAAACACCGTCCGCAACTACATCCGGAGCATCTACGAGAAACTGCACGTGCATTCCAAATCCGAGGCCGTGAGCAAGGCACTGCGCCAGGGTTTGATCACCTGAGTGCCCCTTGCTTCCCTGGATTTTCACGAAATAAACGCACGATCATGCTCTGCCGCCGAATCATCGCTGAGATCAACCTTCCCCAATCAGAGATTCGATCTGCCGATGGTCGGCAATCCTGAACCTCTGGCGGGAGGTTCCCCATGCGAATCCTCACTGAACCATCATCCCCACCCCGAAACGCCTACGATCTGCTCGTGAGGCTTGCCAACTCCACGACGGCCATGCTCTGCCTTATCCTGGTCGTGACCAGTGGTGCCGCAGCCTTGGCCGTGTCCGAGTTCCCGCTAACTCCGGTGGAGCGACCCACCTTGGAGGCCTGCCAGGCTTGCGTGTTGGATCTCTGGTTCACCCCAGCTGAATCGTCGGTGGATCGATGAACCCCCTCTCGAAATTGACCTTCCCCGCAGCGGATCTGACGAACGACGCATCTGTACACACCAACACGGTCATTGCCGCGATCTCGCCCAGGCAGAAAACAGCAGGATCCTTTTTCTTCCGATCCCTGCGGCGAATCCGGCAGTATTTCACCTCCATCAGATCCAGGACCACGCTGATCCGGGACCCTTTCTCCCCGGAACAGACCCGGGACTAGGGTAGGAGAGCCCCGGACCACGCCCGGAGGGAGATGGCAATGCCTGGTTTCATTGAAGTGATCAGCTGGCTGTTTGTCGTCACCAATGCCTTCCGCTTGCTGGCTTACTTGCCGCAGATTCGGGCGGCGCTGAAGTGCCCGAATGGCGCCAGCGCTATCTCCCGAACGACCTGGAGTTATTTTGCCTTGGCACACCTGACTGGCCACTTCTACAGCCGACTGGTGCTCCACGACCCGAAGATGGCCATGGTGCTGCTGGGCAACTTCCTGGCTTGTTCCACCCTGGTGGGCATTGTCACCTGGAAGAAGGTTCGCCATCGCGCCGTTCATGGGGCGGTGATGGCGCCGGCCGCTGAAGGCTGATGCCCGGGAGCGGGTTCATAAGGCCTGTTTCGCCTTCATTTCTATCGCACCATCGGCACGAACCGCACCGGCAGAACCTCCTTCTTCTCCAGGCCCATGGGGGTCTTGCGAAGAAGGATCAATTCCTGGGCCCCCCACTGGGAACCCACGGGGATGATCATCCGCCCACCCACCTTCAGCTGGTCCACGAGGGCCTGAGGCACCTGCTCCGGGGCACAGGTGACGATGATCGCGTCAAAGGGAGCCGCCTCGGGCCAACCGAGGTACCCGTCCCCGGCGCGAACCTTCACGTTCCCGTAGCCGAGGCGCTGGAGGTCGGCCGCGGCGCGTTGGGCCAAGGGCACCACAATCTCGAGGCTGTAGACCTCCGCCACCAGGCCGGACAGTACCGCCGCCTGGTAACCCGAGCCCGTGCCGATCTCCAGCACTCGATCCGAGGGTTTCGGATCCAGGGCCGCAGTCATGAAGGCCACGATGTAGGGCTGGGAAATGGTCTGGCCGTGGCCGATGGGCAGGGGCCCGTCCTCATAGGCCAGACGCCGCTGGGAGGCGGGCACGAAGGCGTGGCGGGGCACCCGGAGCATGGCCCCCAGCACCCGGGCATCGGTGACACCCCGGGCGGCAAGTTGCTCGTGCACCATGCGGGCCCGGGCCGCCGCGAAGGCCGCCTCCTCGGGAGGCAGCGGCGAAGGTGATTCGAAGCCACCCAGGGCGAGCATCAAGGCCACTCCCGCATGCCAGCGCATGGGTACGAGGATAGGTCCATCCCCACCCCGCGCCAGCCGCCAGGCCACCATCGACATCCTGGCCCAAACCGACCGGCGGGAAATCATGCACCGGAATCGTCCCACCGAAAAGATGGCACACAAGGGGGTTCACATGCCCAGCCTTCGATTCGTGCTCCAGGCAATTCCAAGTCATCTGCATCGGAGGCGACCCCGGCGAATCCGGGGCGTCCTTGTCGCTGGCGCCGCGCTGCTGCTCAATGGCTGCCACATCTTCGACTCCTCGAGTTCATCCACCGCTCCAACCCCGCCTCCACCCCATCCTCAGCCTGCGCCAAGCCAGGCGCTGCTGATCACCAGCCCCAGCGGCGGCGCGGGTGGCCTCGGCCAGTGGAACCTGTACGATCCGGCCACCCTGGCAAAGGGGTCCACCCTGGCGGAGGCGAAGGGCACGCCAGCCCCCGCTTGCGACTTGCTGAGCGATGCCAATGGCGAAACCGGCTACCGCGGCGGCTTCACCTACAATGCCGTGGACCACAAGTTCTACGCAGCGCTGGACCGGGCCGGCATGCAGGCCTTCACGGCCGAGGGGCCCGTGGCAGAGGACCCACCCGGGATCCTCGCGAGCTTCGATCCAGAGACGGACAAGCTGGAGTGCCTGGCCACGATCCCCCTGATCACCACCTATGGCACGAACAATCCCCTCAGCGGGTTCCTCACCAGCCCCGTGGTCAGCCCGGACGGGAAGGCCATCATCCTGGTGGCCCAGGGGGGCGGCGAGTCCATGCCCGGCCCTGATGGCAGTGTGGTGCCGGGGGGTGGGGTGGTCCATGTGGACATCGATCCGGCCAGCCCCACCTTCAAGCGGTTCACCCCGGTCTACAACTTCGCCGACTACGGACGGGCCTTGCCCTTTGACCAGCAGATGGTGAAGGTGGACGGCAAGCCCCGCCTGGTGAAGTCCGGGGGCGCGGACATGATCTTCCTCGTCACCAACCAGGTGAACTACAACATCCAGGGACATGGGAGCAGCAACAGGTCCAAGCAGATGCTCCTGAGGCCCAGGACCCCCTCCAGCTGGGCAGGCCCCTGGGAGATCCTCTCAACGGCCACCACCGGGCCTGGCCTGGAGCAGCTCCTGCAGCCCTGGTGGGATGAGTTCAGTGACAGCTACTGGTATGGGGCCAATGACAATCAGACCAATTCCGCGTTTTGGCAAATCAAGTCCAAGGTGGGTTTCACTGGCCAGGAAAACTATTTTTTCCCCCCGTCGACGTTCCTTGGCATGCGGAGCCCCATAAGCATTTTCACGGTGATTGGCCATAACGGTGCCTTCGTGATCAACGCGGGGGTGGACGCCGCGGACACGGACCTGAATTCGATGAAGATCATCGAGATCAGCACCAACCCCACCACCGATCCGATCGAGCGGAAGCGTCTGTCCAGCTACGAAACCGGCACCACGCAGCGCCTGCGACCCGCGGGCGTGGGTGTCAGTCCCACGACCGGCCTGGTCTTCATGACCGGCACCTCGCAACCGGGTGCGCAGCAGATCGGGGACAGCATGTCCTCGACCCTCGGGGCACTGGCTTTGACCACCAGCACGCCTTCGACCGCTCCCTACCACAGCCTGCCGCTGGAGACCTTCTACCGCGGCGGCCCCGGGGTCAGTTACGCCGACGCGGATGGCCCCTTGCCGAGCAGCCTTGATGTCATCGACATGGCCAACTTCGCGATGTACAACCTCGTCCGGGGCAGTGCAGCGCTGGGCTGGGTCTTCGTGGGCGCGCCTGCCCTAGGCGGTCGCGCCAGCGAGCCCATCGCGGACCGCTACATCGTCACGCTGGCCCTCTACGGCGGTGCCAACGGCAGCGGCGCGGTGATCAAGTACGATCGGCTCACCGGCAAGGCCACTTCGGTGCCCCTGGGGGCCACTACCACCGGCGAGCCCGTGGGGAAGCCGCTCAAGCTGACCTCGGGCCTGCTGCTCGGCGGAACGAACACCCGCGCCGCCGCGGGGCTCACGCCGACGCGGAGCTATGAAGGCATCTACACGCTCGACCCGGCGACGGGCACGATGCGGGATTACCCCTTGCCCTTCACGGACCTCGTCGCCTACGGGAAACCCCAGTACACCGCCCCGTGGCAGGCTCCCCGCTCGTTCGCCCAGGCCGCGAACGGCACCGTCTGGGCCATGGAGCCCTACCGTCCTTACCTGTTCCCGGCGTTGGGCAATGTGTATACCGGAGGCCTCGTCGCCCTCCACGCCACCACCGGCGCGCCCACCGGCGAGCTCCACTGCTTCAGCTTTTCCCGGATCTCGGCGGGACCTGCGGCAGGCCTTCAGGGCTACCTGTCGCCCCTGGCCGCGAAGGGCAATGTGCTGGTGTTCGTGACGCCGACGGCGGAGGAGGATCCGGGTGATGGCAGCCGCATCTGGTGTGTCGATGTCGCCAACCGCGATGCGAACAACCGCCCATTGAACGCCTTCGCCGTCCTGGCCCCCGGCGGCGCCGCTGGCGTGGCCTGGTGGCCGCGCTTCGGCCCCACGCTGGCCACCAGGACCAATCAGCTTTACCTGATGACGACGGCCATTGGACCCACGGCCAGTCCCACCCGCGAAGTGCGCATCCTCAAGATGCAGCTCGGCAGCCCGGTCACGGCTGCTCCGACGTTCACCCCCGTCCTCACGGTTGCGGGCACCGTGGACCTGCCGGGCACGGCGATGTTTGAAGCCTCGGATGGCAACCTCTACTACGGCACTGTGGCCGGCAAGCTGATGAAGTTCGATCCGATCGCCCAGGCGGTGACGATGGCGGCGGACCTGGCGGTCACGCCGGGCATCACGACCGATTGCCGCGGATTCCTCAGTGAGGCAAATGGGGGTGCCCTGATGGGCATCGTTGCGGATCAGAACAGCACGGGCACCCAGACGGCCCGCAGATCATTCCGCTACATCCTCGGCACCGGGGCCATGAGCTCCACAGTCGTGGAGGCGAGCGACCGGGATCCCTACCCCGGCGTCACGCCGATCCTGCGCTGACGGGCCATTCCATCGAAGCTCCGCGCATCTTCCTGGGTAGAAGCTGAAGGAATCACCACCAAGACACCAAGAAAAACATAGCCAATGGCCATGCAGTTCCTGGTGCCTTGGTGGTTCAAATGCCTTTTGTTTTCACGGTAGCGCCGCTGCCATGTGGCCTTCAGCCCAGTGTGAACTCCAGGCTCCCGGCGAGGCCGCCGGTCCAGCTGCGCAGGCGCCAGACTGTGATCAGGGTTTTGGCCTTGGCGGCACCGGGGAAGGTCTGGCTGAAGGTGACCAAAACCACCTGGCCGGAACCGTCCACCTTCAGTTGCAGGGTCGAGCCGGAAGGCAGCCCTGACAGCGCCGCGGCGAGGGCGGGATCCATCAGGCGGGCTTCCACCTCACGCCGGAGGGCCGCCGGGTCCGAGGTGCCGGTAAGGCCGGAGAAGGACCGGATGCGGAGGCTTGAAGGCCTAGCGGGAACCTGCTTCGCCTTCTCCTTCCGTTCCTCCCTGTCCTGGGCCACGGTCTCCAGGGCGGCCTGGCCATGGGCCGACTTCATCATCGGCGCCGCGGGCGCATAGGCCAGGGAACTGCGGTTCATCACCCCACCGGCCAGGCCACCCATCACGCCGCCGGAAGCGCCCACGGCCGCATCGGACACGCCCTCGGGCAGGGGCAGGGGCTGGGTGACGGTGGTGGAGCCGCCGGTGTTGCGCACCTGAGTGTCCACCGCGATGAACGAGGTGTAGGCGGTGAGCAGGTTGTAGGCGAGCCCCAGCCGCGTGACCTCGGCCTTGCGATCCCGATCCTGGCCGAACTGATCGTAGTCCGACAGCATCTGGATGCGCTGGCGGGCCCAGAGCTGGCGCAGGGCGCCGTGATTCCGGTCCTTCACCTTGCCCACCTCGAAGGTCTGGCTCCAGGGGCCACTGCCACTGATTCCCGAAAGGGTCACGCTTCCCTTGGCCTCGCCGGTCCACTTGCCCAGGCAGATGACGGGCCGCTCCGCCAGCACGTCCGGCAGCTGGATGGGCTCGAGATCCTGTACCTGGAAGCCGTTGGTGGTGAGCTTGAGGTTGGTGAGTACCGGGGAGGACACATAGGCGCGGAAGCGCTCGGCCTCGGCGGCGGCCTGCTCAGGCTTGGTGATGACGAAGGCCTCGCCCTGCCCCGCGTGAGCCATGCCTTCGATGAGGTGGCGATTCACGGAGGAGCCGATGCCGAAGGTGAAGAGATTGGCCGAGCCTAGGTTCTTGCGGATGATATCGAAGACCTGGCCGTCGGCGCTGATGTAGCCATCCGTGGACACCACGAAGGTGCGCGAGATGCCGGGCACCCGGGGCAGACCCAGGGCCCGCCGCATGGCGCTGCCCAGCTCCGTGCCGCCACCACCGTTCTGGGAGCGCACGAAGGCCAGGGCCGCCTGCGCGTTCTCGGGTGTGGCGTGCTGGGAGGCGGGCGACCAGAGGGCCGAGCTGCCTTCGAAGACCATGACGTTGAAGAGGTCCTGGGGTCGCAGGCCCTGGATCATCTCTTTCATGAGCACCTTCGACACTTCGATCGGAAAGCCCATCTGGCTGCCGGAGATATCCATGATGAACACGAATTCCCGGGGCGGCAGATCCTTGGGCGCCACGCGCTTGGGGGGCTGGGCCATGAGCAGGAAGGTGTTTTCCTCCCTGCCCTGATTCAGCAGCAGGCCGGACTGCACGGCGCCGCCCGCCAGCTGGTACTTCACGATGACATCGCGGTTGCCGCCCTGGGCTTCGCTGGGATCCAGCTTCAACGTGGCTTCGGCCTTGGCATCGTAGGCGATGGAAGTCTTGTGGGTATCGCAGCTCATGCGCTGGATAGGGAGGCCCGCCGAGAGCCGTACCTCCAGATCGAAGGTGGTGGCGGGTTTCTCACCGGCGTGGGTGTAGGGATTGGCCACCCACGGCTCGCCCGTGCTGGACTCCGTGCCCGCCCGGCCTGCGTAGCGCGGCCCCACCACCGTGGGATAGACGAAGCTGTAGGTTCCCTCCGTGGGCACCAGCAGCTCGGTGTAGCAAAGCTCCACCCGGATCTCGTCCCCCGGCAAGATGTTCGCCACGTTCATCTGGAAGACGTTGGGTCGCTGCTGTTCCAGGAGCGACGCGCTGCGACCCTGCGCCTTGGCCTGCTCGTAGTCGGCCCGGGCCTGGCCCCGTTCCTTGATCTGGGCCTTCAGCACCCGCTCACCGATGGTCATGGTCATGCCGTAGACCGCCGAGCGCGTGGAGCCCGGAAACACGTAGATGGCCTCGATGGCCTTGGTGCCGGTGTTGCGGTAGACCTGGGTCACCTGTACATCCGCGATGACGCCCGCGATGGCCACCTTGGCCGAGGTTGATTTCAGGGGCAGCTGGTCCAAGGCACTGTCGCCACCCTGCACAAAGAAGTAGGGGGAGAGCGTCCGGTCGACATCGCCCTCCGCCGATGGAATCTGGCGAGTCGACATGGGCCGACTGCGGGCCTGGACCTCCCCTTGGAAGGAGACGGCCAGTCCCGCACAGCAGGCGAAGAGGGCAGTGGTGGATCGGCGCAGCGACATGGGTTCCTCCGGTCGGTGCCGCGCCGGCATGGCGCGGTTCAGGAGGGAATGCCGTAGGGAGGAGGTCCCTTTCATTCCGCCGCGATTTATTTCGGTTCATCGGAGGATTCAGGGGCAAGAAATGCGGAACACAGAGGACACAGAGCAAAGCGCTGGTCGCGGAAGCCACGGAAGAATGCCGGAAGACACGGAAAAAAGGCAGGGGCGTCCGTGACCAGCCCCTCTTGAAGGCGGACGACCCTTTTCTTTTGAATCCAGAAGGAGCTACTTCACGGCCGGGAAGATCCTCGCCCGGAACCCATCCACGGGCCCCGTTTCCGGCAGCTTGGCGGGCTCGGCCGCGGGGGCGTACAGCAGGTAGAGGTCCAGCGCATCGCCCGGAGCCAGCCGGAGGTCGGCCTGCCAGCTGGTCAGATCGCCACTCCGCCCGAGCACCTTGAGGGCCAGCACGTCGACACCGCTGGCCCGGCGCCGCAGCAGCACGGCCTGCGTGCCCGCGGCGGCCATCACGGTGATCCGGGTCGAGCCGTCTGGCCGGGTTTCCAGCGTCCAGGCGGGCGCCAGGATGGCCGCGGCCTTCCACTCGGTCCGCCGGGCGGGCGTGGGGGCGGCTGGCGGTGGCGCCGCGTCCCGCAAGCGTCCGTCCTGGGTGGTCCCCGGTACCTTGGAGGCGAGACCGCTCACCACACCTCCAGCCACGCCAGCCGGTGAGATGTTCTGGGACTCGGCGCTGACCTTCTGCTTATCGGCCCTGGGCGCGGGTGCCACCTCCATCAGGGCGGCCGCGGGCCGGGGCGCTTCGGCCTTCTTGGCCGCCAGGTCCTGGGCCTCCACCCGGCGGTACTGTTCCTGTTCCTTGGCCCTCGACTCGGCTTCCATCCGGGGAGCCCCGGCCCCCGCGGCCAAGGCGGCGGGCATGGGCTTGGCAAGGGCAGCGGCCGGGGCCTTGGCCCGTTCGGCCGGAGGCGGAACGGATGCCTGGGCAGGTGCGGCGGGCAGGGCTTTCTCTACCGGCGCAGCGGGCGTCTGCCCCGGGGCTGGGGCCTCCGCGACCTTGGCCTTCTGGGCTGAACCAACCTCCTGTTCCAATGTTGGCGGCACCTGCTGGGGGCTGCGCAGGTAGGCCAGCCCCGCGATGGAGGCCAACATCAGGCTGGCGGCGGCGCCCAGGATGCCGGGTCGCCGCCAGAAGGGCACGACCTTCGGGGCCGGGGGTGCCAGAGCCGCCAGCAGCTGGGCCTTGGCGGCGGGATCCGCCAGCAATTCCCGCAGGGCTTCCTCATCCATCAGGGCATCGAAGATGGCCTGATGGCCCAGGGCCGCGGCAAACAGCGTCCGCCGTTCCTCTTCGGTGAGCGTGCCAGTCGCGTAGCCACCCAGCAGCCTGCCAGCCTCGGCCTGCTTCATGGCGCCCCCCTTCCGGCGGCTTCCCAGCTGCCGCCCAGGGCTTCCAGCAGCTGTTTGCGGCAGCGGTGATCCCAGGTGTAGACAGTATTGAGGCTGGCCGCGCCCAGGAGTCCCTGGATCTCGGCGAAGCTGCGCCCCTGCAGCTTGAGGCGGAACAGCTCGCGGCAGCGGTCGCCCATCTTCGCGATGCCGCCCATGAGCTTGGCCAGCAGCTCCTTGCGCTCCAGCACCGTGGCCGGATCCGGTGCGTCCGATACCGGTGGGAAGACTTCCACATCCACGGCGTCGTACTCGCCCCGGCGCGCGGCCTTGCGGCGGAAGGCGGCCAGCTTGAAGCGCAGGATCTGGAAGGCCAGCGGCACCAGGTCCTCTGCGCGGTCGAGGTGGCCGTACTTCTCATGGAGCAACACCAGCACCTCCTGCGCCAGGTCCTCCGCATGGGCGCCTGCAGAACGGGATGCCGCGAAGGCCACGATCCTTTCACGCAGATGGGCCAGGATGGCGGCGCGGTCAGCCACGGCCCTTTCCTCCCCGAGGGGGGGCGGCAGGGCGGAGGTTGTGGGCTGGTCGGGATTCATGGGACTTCGGAGTGAATTCCATCCTGGCAGCGAATGGCGGTCCTTGGCACCGGGTACACTGGCCCCATGCCCGAACGCCTGATCCTGCTCACCAACGACGATGGCCTCTGGGCCCCGGGCATCGCCGCGCTGGCCCGGGCCGCTTCGCGGTTCGGCAAGGTGGTCACCGTGGCCCCGGACCGCAACCGATCGGCCATCTCCTCGGCCCTGAGCCTGCACAACATCCTGCGGCTGAACGAAGTGGGGCCGGACCGGTTCGCCTGCGACGGTACCCCCGTGGACTGCGTGCTGCTGGGGGTCTGCGAAGTGCTGGGCCGCAAGCCCGATTGGGTGCTCTCCGGGGTCAACCACGGCTTCAACCTGGGCGAGGATGTCTTCTACTCCGGCACCGTGGGCGCGGCCTTCGAGGGCCGCCTGCAGGGGGCCCGGGCCGCGGCCTTCTCGAATCATCCCGGGGGTTCGCTGGAGCTGGTGGAGCCCTGGATCACGCGCTTCCTGGAACGCTGGGAGGCCATGGAGCTGCCCGCCAATCGCATCTGGAACATCAACTTTCCCAAGGGCGAGCCCAAGGGCTTCCACCTCACGGGCCAGGACAGCCGCGCCTACCACGACCTGGTGGAGCGCCGGGTGGATCCCCGCAACACGCCCTACTTCTGGATCGGCGGCGACGCGGGCCCCACCTACGCCAAGACCCCCGGCAGCGACGCGGAGGCGGTCTTCCACGGCTTCGCCAGCGTGACGCCCCTGCGCCTGGATCTGGGCTGCCCCGAGACTCTGGCCCGGCAGGCGGACTTCGACGCCGCCTTCAAGCGGTAGCCAAATGCAGATCGCCTTCCGGGTCCATGGCGAGGTCCAGGGGGTGGGCTACCGCCGCTTCGCCCAGCGCGAGGCCCAGGCCCTGGGCTTGGCGGGCTGGGTGCGGAACGAGGCCGCGGGAACCGTGGCCGGGGAGGTGGAAGGGCCTGAGGGCAGCCTGGCCACCCTCCGGGCGAGGCTCACCCAGGGGCCTGCCTTCGCCACCGTCTCCCGGCTGGACTGGGAGCCGCTGGATGTGCGATCCTCCCTTCCCCATCCATTCGAGATTCACAGGTAGCCATGCCCACGACCTCCCCCTTCAGCGCCTTCGTCCGCGACGTGCCGGACTTCCCCAAAGCGGGCATCCTGTTCCGCGACATCACGCCCCTGCTGGCCAATGCCGAGGCCTTCGGCGAGGCCGTGGCGGCCATGGCCGAGCCCGTGCTGAACCTGCAGCCCACCCATGTGCTGGGGCTGGAATCCCGGGGCTTCATCTTCGGCAGCGCCCTGGCCCAGAAGCTGGGCGTGGGCTTCGTGCCCGCCCGCAAGCCCGGCAAGCTGCCCATGCCCACCCACAGCGAACCCTACGGCCTGGAGTACGGCACGGATGCCCTGGAGATCCACACGGACGCCTTCGGTGCGGGCGACCGGGTGCTCATCGTGGACGATGTCATGGCCACCGGCGGCACCGCGGCGGCCGCCCAGCGGCTGGTGCGGACCACCGGCGCCCTGCCCGTGGCCCTCACGGTCTTCATCGAGCTCACCTCCCTGCCCGGCCGGGAGAAGGTGGAAGGCCTGCCGGTCTTCAGCGTCATCCGCTACTGACACCCTCCAGGGGCAGGTCCGCCCCGCCGAGCCGGAATCATCCGGGTTGTCCAGCCCGGCTCAAGTCCATTCTGGAGAGGATGGCGACGACCTCGCGGGAGGTCGCCGTGAAGGTGGAGGCCAGCACCCGCTCAGCCTGGTCGCGCTGCCCGCCCAGATGGAGGCGCAGCACCTCCGCCGCCAGGCGGTGGAACTCCCGGTGCTTGGCTTTCAACGGGGGGAAATCCGGCAGGTGCCCGCAGCACTGCTGGCCGGGTCCATGCACCCACTTCCCCAGCACACACTGGTCATCCCGCTCCACGGCGGCCGGATCGTAGACTTCCTGGCTCTTTCCGGCCAGCACGTTCTTCAGGCGGCCAGCCCAAGCCTGGTGGGCCGCCACTGCGCCGCCCACATCCAGGTTGCCGTCGGTGGTCTTCGTCTGGAAGGCTGAGGCCTCCATGGCCAGGCCGTCCGATACCGTCACCAGGGTTTCCAGGTTCTTGCCAGTCTCCTGGACCGTGGCCGCAAGCTCGATCGCGCCCGCGGCATTTTGCTCGCTGGTGGTCCGGATCGCTTCCGTCCGCTGCGTGATCTCGGTGCTGGCCCTGGCCTGTTCCCGGGTCGCCGTGCCGATCTCCTCCACCTGGCGGGCCAGCACCGAGACTTCCTCCAGGATCCGGCCAAGGGAAGCGGAGGTCCCGGCGACCTTGTTGGCGCCGTTGCCCACGATTTCATGGGTCTGCGTGATGAGGGTCTCGATCTCCAAGGCGGCGGTGGCACTCCGTTCCGCCAGTTTCCGCACCTCCTCGGCCACGACGGCGAAGCCCTTGCCCTGGCTGCCGGCCTTGGCGGCCTCGATCGCGGCATTCAGGCTGAGCAGGTTGGTCTGGCGGGCGATCTCCTGGATGACCTGGACGGCGGACACGATCCGGCTGGTGGCGCCTTCGATCCCTTCCATGGCCTGGGCCGTTTCCCGTCCGTACCCCGCGCCTTCCTCTGCCTGGGCCCGGGCCGAGGACGCCTTCAGGAGCGCCGTCTCGACGGTGCGCGCCACCTGCTCGATCGAGGCCGACAGCTGGTGGATGGCCGCGGAAACCTGCCCCGTGGCCTCCCGCTGGGTCTCGCTGCCCCGGGCCACCAGGTCGGTGGCGTGCTGAGTTTCCCCCGCTCCCGAGACCAGGTGTGCCGAGAGGGTGGCGACCTTGGCCGCAGATTGCTGGACTGACGTGAAAGACTGGCCAACCTTTTCCTGGTAGGCGGTGATGGCGGAGGCCAGAAGCTGCAGCTCGGGCTTCGAATTCTTCCCCGCGCCTGGTCTTTGCTCCAGGAGCGCCGCCAGGGAGACCAGGGCCCGCCTCAGGTCCCTGGCGGCCCAAAGCGCCAGCAGGGTCCCCAGGATCATGGCCACCGTGAAGCTTCCCAGGGCGAATGCCCCGGTGAGGCCCTTCCAGCCGAGGCTCCAGGCCGCCCATCCCACCGCGATCATCAGCAGAGCGGGTGTCTGGCACAGCAGGAACCTCTGGAGCAGGCTGAGAGAGCCTGACAGATTCCCCCGGGTTTCTTGGGAGAGCTTGATCATCACAGTACCTCTCGCGTCGATGTCCGTTTTGTAATAAGTGATGCAGGCAGGCCCTGGATGAACCGTCCCCAGGCATTACCTGATTCATATGTCGGCTGTGTCTCGACCGCGCTTGAATCAGGACTACAAGGTCACAATTGCATCCTATGGCCATTCCTGGGGCCTCGCCCAGAGGCCAGCAGGCTGGCTTGGTTCGGACCCTTCCTGGTCCCGGTCACCACCTGGCCGGCATAGCCGTCTTGGCCATGAGAGGCTGATGAGGGCTCTGGCCCCGATTCAGAGGAGCGCCCCTGTCCCCCCTCTTCAAGCTCGTGCTGCTGGCCTGGCTGGTGCTGGGGCCGCTGGGCCTATGGCTGCGGCGCCGCAGCCGCCTGAACCCTAGAGCCTGAAGCCTAGAGCCTGAATCCTAGAGCCTGGAGCCGCCAGCCCTCGGCAGCACCAGGCTGAAGCGGCTGCCGTTGGACAGGGGTTCGTAGCGGACATCGCCGCCGTGATCCTGGGCGATGCGGCGGACGATGGCCAGGCCCAGGCCCGTGCCCTTGCGTTTGGTGGAGAAGTAGGGCTCGAAGAGCCGCTCCCGATCCGCCTCGGGCACCCCGGAGCCGTCATCCACCACCTCGAAGCGCAGGCTATCCAGCTCCTGGGCCAGGGACAGCCGGACGAGGCCCCGGCCCCCCTCCTCGGCCCGGGCGCCCCGGCCCTCTAGGGCCGCCAGGGCATTGTCCACGTAGTTGATGAGGGCCCGCTTCACCATGTCCCCGTCCCAGAGGGCCGAGACCGGTGCCTCCGGCAGCTGCAGCTCCCAGTGGATCTCCGGGTGGTTGGGGCCGTACAGGGCGGCCACCTGGCGCAGCAGGTCCGCCGGATCGCAGGGCGAGAACTGAGGCACAGGCAGCCGGGCGAAGCGGCTGAAGCTATCCACCAGCCGGGACAGGCTGGCCACCTCCCCGAGGATGATCTCGGCCCCCTCCTGCACGGCGGCCGGATCCAGGCGGCCCTCCCGGCTGCGGCGCAGCAGGCGCTGGGCCGTGAGCTGGATGGGCGTCAGGGGGTTCTTCACCTCGTGGGCCATGCGCCGGGCCACTTCCTGCCAGGCGGCCCGCTTCTCCGCCTGGGCCAGCAGGGAGAGATCCTCCAGCACCGCCAGCACGCCGCCTCCCTGGAGGGGTTCGAGGATGGCCCGCACGGGCCGGCCCTCGCCCTCGCTGCCCAGGCGTAGCTCCTCCAGCACGCCCCGCTGGGTATCGCGGACGGCCGCCAGCAGCGCCGGCAGGCGGCCCAGGCGCGGCAGCGCGGCCACCGTCTCCCAGCGGGCCTCGGTGGGATCGAAGGCTTCCAGCCCCAGCCAGGACCGGGCGGCGGCGTTGAAGGTGCGCAGCTCGCCATCGGCCCGCCAGCTCATGACCCCCACCGGCAGCGCCGCCAGCAGCTGGTCCAGGTAGGCCCGCTGCTGCTCCAGGCGGCTGGCCTGGGCTTCGATGGCCGCCCGGTTGGTCTTCAGATCCCGGGTCATGGCATTGAAGGTCTGGGCCAGGAAGGCCAGCTCGTCCTCCCCCATCACCGGCAGCTCCACGTCGAGGTCGCCGCTGCCCACCCGCTGGGCGGCCTTGGCCAGGGCCCGGATGGGCTCGCTCAGCGACTTCGCCAGGGCCAGACCCGACCACACCGCGAAGAAGAGCGTCAGCAGCGTCAGGAACAGGAAGGTGCTCTGGGGCAGGGTCTCCAGGGTGTCCCGGTTGGCCCGGATCTGCTGGTTCTCCTTGAAGCGCTGCTCCAGCGCCAGCACCCGGTCCAGCTTCTCCCGGGGCATGAAGACGCCGATGGCCCAGGCACCATCCCCCCGGGGCACCACCCGCAGCAGCCATAGCCCCTCCGGGCGTTCCTGCTGGCTGTCCCCGGCGAGGGCCTCGAGGTTCGGCGGCGGGCAGTCCGGGCAAAGATCCAGGGCCTTGACGCCAGCCTCGCCGCGTCCACCAAAGGTAGCCACGAGATCCAGCCCCGCGGCGCTGCGGATGGCCTGGGGTTCCGCCGAGGCGGAGTCCGACAGGCGTCCGGCCCCGAAGTCCAGGCGCGCCTTGGCGGCGGCCCGCAGATCCTCGGCCATCTTCTGGCCATCGCGGATGGCGACTTCCGTTTCCGGGCTGAACCAGCGCTCCACGTTCTTGTTGATGAAGTTCCGGCCCACCATGAACAGGATCAGGCTGGGCACGATGCCCACGATGAAGAGCGTCAGTACCATGCGGGTGCGCAGCCGGGAGCCCAGGAGGCCGCTCTTGCGCTCAAAGTAGAGCTTGGCGATGCTGCGGGCCACGATGAAGAGCAGGGTGCCGATGGCCAGCACGTTGGACAGGCCCAGGGCCACCAGGGCCCAGCGGGAGGGCGCGTCCAGACCCCCTTCGGCGATGCGGTTCCCCACGGTCTTGTAGGCCAGGATGATCATGAGGATCAGCACGCCCAGGCCCACGGCCACATAGAGGCGCGTCAGCTCGGGGTGGCGCTTGACTGGAGGTTTCGGCATCCCCAGCAGGCTATCCTGGAACCTTGCGGAAGGGCAGAAACGGATGACGACGGAAGGTGCGGAGGCGGTGCGGCGGTCCTTCCTGTCGGGCTTCATCCCTAGCGGCGGCCAGCCCCTCGGCGAACCGCCCCCGCCGGAAGCGGCCTGGGATGCTGTGCAGGCTGAGGGCGCCGAGTACCCGCGCCTGTCCCTGGAGTTCTGGACTTCGAAGCAGCGCCAGGCCGCGAACCTCCACGAGATCTCGTACCGCGCCTGCTACAAGCCGCAGCTGCCCCGCCACTTCATCGAGCGCCTGACCCGGCCCGGCGAGCGGGTCTACGACCCCT
This sequence comes from Holophagaceae bacterium, assembly GCA_025363715.1. GTDB lineage: Bacteria > Acidobacteriota > Holophagae > Holophagales > Holophagaceae > Geothrix. The sequence goes on from JANYLR010000035.1 coordinate 45,602, forward strand.
TCAGCGGCCGGGGTACCACGGCCCTGGAAGCGGCCCTGCTGGGGCGCCGGGTGGCCGCCAACGATGTGAATCCCCTGGCCCGGATGCTGGCGGAACCCCGCCTCACTCCGCCGGAACCCGCCGCGGTGGAGGCGCGACTTCAGGCGATCCCGCACCAGGGCACCCGGGACGACCTCGACCTGGGGATGTTCTTCCATCCCGATACGGAGGCTGAGATCCGGGGGCTGCGCAACTGGTTCCTGAACCGGGCGGCGGCGGGCGAGCTGGATGATCTCGACACCTGGATCCGCATGGTGGCCACCAACCGGCTCACGGGCCACAGCCCCGGGTTCTTCTCGGTCTACACCCTGCCCCCCAACCAGGCCCTCACGGCGGACAAGCAGCGGCAGATCAACGCCCAGCGGGCGCAGGTCCCCACCTACCGGGATACCCACGCCCTGATCCTGAAGAAGACCCGCCAGCTGCTCTCCGGTCTGGAGCCGGAGCAGCGGCGCAACCTGGCCTTCGCCGCCCAGGATGCCCGGTTCCTCACCGGCGATGTCCGGGAGACCGCCAGCCTGCTGGACGGTTGCATGACCCTCACGGTCACCTCGCCGCCCTTCCTGGATGTGGTGGACTACACCGGCGACAACTGGCTGCGTTGCTGGTTCACGGGGCTGGATGCGGAGGCCATCGGCCGGGGTATCAGCACGCCGCGCACCGTGGCGGCCTGGTCCGAGACCATGGGTGCCGTCTTCGAGGAGCTGCATCGGCTCACCCGGCCCGGCGGCTTCGTGGCCTTCGAAGTGGGGGAGATCCGGAAGGGAAAACTGCGGCTCGACGAGGTGGTGCTGCCCCTGGGCCTCCGGGCCGGCTTCAAGGCCCATGGCGTCCTCGTGAACCGCCAGACCTTCACCAAGACCGCCCACATCTGGGGCGTGGGCAACAACGACATGGGCACCAACAGCAACCGCGTGGTGCTGTTCGAACGGGCCTGAGGTGATCCGGGGTCCTACGCTGGCGCGCCTCCATCTGACGCGGCGCAAGGCGCCGCTCCCACCCGCCCCCCAGGGGCTCATGGAGATGGTGCCTCCACCCGGCCCCCCACGCAGAGGTCTGGAGCCCGTCTTGGGAATCAAGCTTGTTCCCAGTAAAAACAGGACGCTATTGGTATAAAACAGTCATTTAAATTATTTTTTGATTGATTGACTTGATCCAAAAAAGGCCCATCCTGGTCTGTCGAGAAAGAAACCAATCACCTAAACCTGTGGAGGAGTCCATGCACGTTCGAACCACCGCTTTGCGCCTGCTCGCAGCCCTCGCCCTGCTGCCCTCGAGTCTTGGAGCCAGCACCCCCAAGGCCGGTTCCGCAGATACCGCCCCGGCCGTGCAGGCTCCCAAGGCAGGCATGCACCGCTACATGGTCGTGCGGACCTTCCCGGCAGGCGCCTTGGCCGGCCTCGATGCAGCGGGCAAGAAGGCGGTCAACGCCTGCAACTCCACCCATGGAGTGAAGTGGGTCTATTCCTACGCCAACGCGGACAAGACGAAGACCTTCTGCATCTATGATGGCCCCAGCGAGCAGGCGATCCGGGACGCCGCGACCTCGAACAAGATCCCCGTGGATGACATCATCGAGATCCCGGTGGTGCTGATGCCCAAGTAGCCTCGGCCCACGGCTTCCGAAGGCCTAGCCAAGGAGCCCACCATGAACAAGACCGGGGCAGCACCCCTGGCGTGGCTGATCGCTCTCCTCTCATCGCTCGCAGGTCCGCAGCTCCGGGCGGATGCAGTCACCGAATGGAATATCAAGGCGGGTGCGATCGTCACCGAGGCCAGGGGCAACGCCCAGGTCGCCGCTCGAGTCTTGGCAATCATGCACACGGCGGCCTACGAGGCCACCAACGCCATCACGCAGCGCTATGCCACCGGGATGAAGATTGAGGCAGCGCCCGGGGCCTCGGTCGACGCCGCGGTGGCGGCGGCCAGCCGCACTACGCTTCTGAGGCTCCTGCCTGCCCAGCGGACTTCCATCGAAGCCGCCTACGAGGCCGCCCTCGGCAAGGTACCGAAAGGCGCACCCAAGGCCGCCGGAGTCGCGATCGGGGAGCAGGCTGCGGCGGCCGTCCTGGCGATGCGCAGTGACGATGGCGCGGCGGCGGGCGAGACCTATCGGCCCCAGGCCACCCCCGGGGTCTACGTGCCCACGGCCATGCCAGCGGTCCCGCAGTGGCCGGGGCGCAGGCCCTGGCTGATGAAGAGCGCGGATCAGTTCCGTCCCGGACCGCCGCCCCGGCTGGACAGCGAAGTCTGGACTCGTGACTTCCGTGAGGTCAAGGAGCTGGGCGCCAAGAGCAGCACCCGGCGCACGGCCGAGCAGACCGAGATCGCCCGGTTCTGGGAGGCCACCCTACCCCCCATCTACCACGGCGTGGTGCGGTCCATTGCCAAGGATCCGAAGCGCGAAGTGACCCAGAACGCCCGCCTCTTCGCCGCAGTGACCCAGGCCACCGACGACGCGTTCATCTCGGTCTTCGACGCCAAGTACCACTACGCCTTCTGGCGGCCCATCACGGCCATCCGCAACGGCGACCTGGACGGCAACGACGCTACCGAGCGGGACCCCTCCTGGCTGCCCTTCATCGACACCCCCATGCACCCCGAATACCCCTGCGCCCACTGCATCATTGCGAGCACCGTGGCCACCGTGCTGCGCGCCGAAATTGGCAGCGGGCCGATGCCGACCCTGACCACCACCAGCCCGACCGCCGGCGGCGTCGCGCGAAGCTGGAAAAGCCTCGACGACTTCGTACGCGAGGTGTCGGAGGCGCGCATCTACGACGGTGTGCACTATCGCCACTCGACCGAGGTAGCCGTCGCCATGGGCCAGCGCATCGGGGAACTGGCCGTGGTCAAGGTGCTGCGTGCGGGCGAGTAGCGCGCCTGAATGCCTTCAGACTGGAGGGTGTAGACAAGAACAGGCCCGGCTTTGCCGGGCCTGTTCGCGGGGGTCCGGGGGGGAGGCTCCGCCTCTGAGAGCTTGCGAGTAGGAGCACGCGAAGCGTGCATCAGGCGGAGGCGCGCAGCGAGGAACCCCTGGAGGACATCAGAACCGGTAGCCAATCCCGAGACCATAGAGCATGGGATCCACCTTCACGGTGGTGACCTTGGCGCCGGTGGCGGCGACCTTCACGTCGCTCTTGATCTGCACGTACTTGACGTCGAGGTTGAGGTACCAGTTCGGAGCCACCTTGAAGTCCACGCCCGCCTGTGCGGCCAGGCCAACGCTGGTCTTGTCCAGATCCAGCGCGCCGCTGGCCAGCTTCACGTCCGAGATGAGCGTCAGGTTCAGGCCCGCGCCCACATAGGGATTCACGGTGCCACCCGGGAGGAAGCGCCACTGGGCCGTGAGGGTCGGGGGCAGGTGCTTGAAGGTGCCGATCTTCGTGCCCGACAGGGTGACATCGTGCTCCTGCGGCACCGTGAGGACCAGCTCTGCCGAGAAATTCGGCGTGAAAAAATAGCTGAAGTCCAAATCGGGAATGGTCTTGTTGCTCACGTGGATGGCATCGGCGGGAATGCCCGGGGCGGCGTCGGACTTGTTGGCGGGCTGGAGTGCCACGGCGCGGAGGCGCACCATCCAGGGGCCTTCTTCGGCGCAGAGCGAGGGCGCCGCCAGGGCGGCGGCGAGCAGGGTGAGGGAAGTGAGCTTCTTCATGGCATGCATCCAGAAAAGACCCCCGGGATCTCCCGGGAGCGGGTGGGAAGGCAGAGGAACTCCCGCCGGGCGCGGCCGGATGACTTGGGAGGTTGGGGACCCGGCACGGACGGGGCCTGGAATGACCGTGCGAAGGCAGAGAAACTCCCACCGGCGCCGCCGGAAGACAGGGGAGATGGGTGGCCCGGCGGCGCCGGGAGCAGGAACCTAGGCGTGAAGGCAAAAACCATCCGACCGGCTCAAAACCGGTGGGTCTGGGGGTTGGGAGGGGCCCGGCGTCGCCGGGAGGGGGGAAGGTCAGGTCCGGGTTGGCTGCAGGGCCTCGCCGGCGCGTTGGAGGTGGGCTTGCTGGTGGTCCGGGGATTCGCCCACCAAGGTGTCGAAGGTCACGGTCGCGAGGTGGCGCTGCAGCAGGTCGGTGGCGTGGCCCCAGGCCCGCTGGACCAGGCAGCCGCCCCCGAAGATGCAGGGCTTTCCGCCTTCCAGGCAGGCGTTCAGCACCACGCCCCCCTCCACCGCGTTGAGGATGTCCAGCAGCGAGATCTGCGAGGCGGGCCGGGCGAGGCTGATGCCGCCGCCGGTGCCGCGGAGGGTGCTGAGGATGCCCGCCTTCACCAGATCGCCCACGATGCGCCGGGTGAAGGGTGCGGGCAGCAGCCGGGTCTTCGAGATCTCCGGGATGGACACCCGGGTGCCAGGCGCCAGACAGGCGAGGTGCAGCACCAATCGGGCCGCGTAATCCGACTGCCTGGAAATACCGATCATGGACCCTCGGGGTTGTCTGGTTCCCAACATTACTCTTTTCGTAATCTTGGTCAAGACCCTCGAGTCGTGAATTTAAATTACCTATCGGGAATGAACCCACCCACCGAGAACAGGGGAGGGGGAGCTGAGGTCCGCCGGGGAGTGGCTGCAGTGGACCCTCACAAGGATTCCAAGTCCGAGGGCATCCATCCTTCTTCCAAGGCTTCCGTGACCAGCGTTTTTCAATCTTTGCAAACCGGTGGAATCTGTGGACCCAATGGCTTTTCAGGACTGCTGGGGTTCAAGGCTTTTCCAACTTGATTGCGGCCGATGGTCGGATGGCCCTGGTGATGATCCCGATTCCCTAGGCCAGCCGCGTCTTCGGCTCGGAGTCGCGGTTGGCGCCGCGCACGCGGCCGGTGGCCTGCACCCGCAGGTGGGCGGGCTGGTGGGCCTCGCTGCGCCGGGCCAGGGTATCGAAGCGCACGGAGGCCAGGTACTCATCCAGCACCTGGGTGGCATCCACCCACACGGACTGCACCGGGCAGGCCGACGCCAGCGGGCAGACCCGGCGGTCGCTCACGCAGTGGTTGAGGGCGATGCCGCCCTCCATGGCATGGACCACCTCGCCCAGGGAAAGGTCCGCCGCGGGCCGGGCCAGGCTCACGCCGCCGCCGGAGCCCCGGGTGGTGGCCAGGATGCCCGCCTTCACCAGCTCGCCCACGATGCGCCGGACGAATTCCAGTGGCAGCATCCGGTGCTTGGCGATATCGGCGATGGGCACCCGGGCCCCGGGGGCCAGGCAGGCCAGGTGCAGCACCACGCGGGCCGCGTAATCCGTCTGTCTGGAGATGCCGAGCATGGGTCACCGATGGGAAGATCCCAAATATGAGTGGCTGAGTCCTGTTGGTCAAGACAACTCGGTCACCTATGGGCACACATGGCGGAAGAGGGCCGCGTCCTCACCATCGGGGTAGTAGCCGGACCGCAGGCCGCAGCGCCGCCAGCCGCAGGCTCCATAGAGCCGGATGGCCGCGGCGTTGGACACCCGCACCTCCAGGTAGAGGGTCTCCAGCCCCCGCCGGGCCAGCTCGTCCTGGCAGGCCTCCAGCAAGCGGCGCCCCAGGCCCCCGCCCCGGTGAGCCGGATCCACGGCGATGCGCAGCAGCTCCGCCTCGCCCGCGGCGGGAATGCAGGCCCAGCGGGCGAAGGCCACTTCAGGGATCAGCCACAGGGCCTCGTGCTCCGCCGGGGCCTTCCAGGCCACCCCGAAGGCCGTGCGATCCAGCCGCAGCACCCAGTCCGGGAGCGCCTCGCCCGCCTCCTGAAGCCTGAAGCCTGAAGCCTGGTCATCGCGCCACGCCCTTCCGCAGCGCCTCGGACAGGTGGGCGGCAGCCAGGGGGAAGTTCACCGCGGCGTCCGTCTCCCGCAGGTAGAAGGGCACCAGGGGGGCCTCCGGTGGTCGTTCAGATACGCGCCGCGCCAGGGCCACCAGGCCCGCCAGGGTGGCCCCGCCTTCATCCGCCAGGGTGATCCGCCGGTGCCCGGGAAGAACGGCTTCCACCCTGGGCGCGAAAGCTTCCGGCGCCCACCAGGGCTCGGCGCCGATGCGCTCCCCCAGGGTCGCCAGCGGCTGCTTGGCGGCAGGCTCGGTCGGGCCCGCTTCCCAGCGCTGGTGGAAGGCCTCGCCGCGCTGGCCATCCAACAGGATCCAGAACGGCCCCGCCACGCCCGCCTGGCCCCTGACTTGGTATAGCGCCTCGGCCCGCAGCTCGAAGGCCGAGAAGCCCCAGGTGGGCAGGCCCGCGAGGCCGAAGCCCTCCGCCGTGGCCACGCCGATGCGCAGGCTGGTGAAGCCCCCCGGGCCCAGACAGGCCGCCACGCCGGAGAGCTGCCGCGGGGTGCCTCCCGCCTCCAGCATCAGCTCGTTCAGGGTGGGGAGCAGCCGCTCGCTGTGCCCCCGGCCCACGCCCGATAGCACCCGCCGCGCCCAGACCCGCTCGCCCTGGAGCAGCGCCAGGTGCAGGATCTCCGTGGTGGTGTCGAGGGCCAGCAGCATGGGGCCAGTGTATCGGGGCGCCGGGCGGGGTCCCTGGCCCCGGATGGAATTCATCCAGCCGGGCGGGCTCGCCGATAATTACGGTGTTGGGATTCTTTCGAGGTTTTTTATGTTCAGCCGCTTGTCCGTGTCACGAAAGATCCAAGTGCTCGGCCTGGTCCCCCTGGCCCTCTTCCTCCTGCTTTTCTTTGCCTACCTGCTGCCTGCCTTCGGCACCCGCTTCATGGACGCGAAGAAGGAGGGGGCCAAGAATGTGGTCGACCTGGGCTATCACCTGCTCGCTGGCCTGGAGTCGCGGGTGAAGAAGGGGGAGCTGAGCCTGGAACAGGCCCAGGCCCAGGGCCGCGCGGGAATCATGTCGATGCGCTACGAGGACAACAACTATCTGTGGATCGCCTCGCCCGGGGCCCGCATCGTGGCCCACCCCATCAAACCCGAACTGGCCGGAAAGGACATGAGCGCCAGCAAGGATGCCAGCGGAAAGCTCCACTGGCAGGCCATGGACCAGCTGGCCCAGAAGCCCACGGGCGGCTTCGTCGACTACGACCAGCAGCTCCCCGACGGCAAAGTGCGGTCGAAGGTCAGCTTCATCCGCCGCTTCCAGCCCTGGGGCTGGGATCTCGCCACCGGCGTCTACGTGGATGACGTGCGGGCGCAGATCCGCGCCCTGGCCTGGTCCACGGGCATTCCCCTCGCCGTGCTGGCGGTCCTCATCATCGTCGTGAGCCTGTCGGTGGCCCACGGCATCTCCCGGCCCATCGTGGCCCTGGCCCAGGGGCTCCGGGCCTCGGACCTGACCCTGCGCCTGCCGGTGCTCACCCAGGATGAGGTGGGCGAGGTGGCCCAGGCTTTCAACACCTACAATGCGCATCTCCACGAAACCGTGAAGGAATTCGCGAAGTACAGCGAGCGGGTGGCCGCGGGCTCCACAGAGCTGGCGGCGTCCTCCGAGGAGATGTCCCGGGCCGTGGCCCAGATCGCCCAGGTGAGCGAGAACCTGCGGGCCTCGGGGGAACAGGTGACGGGGGCCATGGGGCACCTCACAGGCCGCTCGACCGATGTATCGACCCATCTGGAGGCCTCGGCGCAGGAGACCCAGGGCGCCGTGACGGCCACGGAGCAGAGCAGCCAGGCTGGCCAGGCGGCCGTCACCGGCATTTCCGACATCCGCCAGGCCACCGGTCAGATGGTCAAGGCCGTCACCGTCATCCAGGAAATCGCCCGCCAGACCAACCTGCTCAGCCTGAACGCCGCCATCGAGGCCGCCAAGGCCGGGAACATGGGCAAGGGCTTCGCCGTGGTGGCCGAAGAGGTCCGCAAGCTGGCCGACCGCTCCCGGCAGGCCGCCGGGGAGATCGAGCAGCTTATCCAGCGCACCCAGGAGGCCGTCGAGGCCGGGGTTCAGGGGGTGGACACGACCCTGCAGAGCCTGGAGGACATCCGGGCGCGGATCGCCGACGTGGCTGGCCGCTTCCAGCAGATCGGCGCGGCGGCCCGGGCCCAGACCGAAACGAGCCGCGAGGTGAATGTCCTGGTGGACGAGAACCACGCCCAGCTGATCCAGAACGCTTCGGCCACCCAGGAGCTTTCGGCGACCGTGGTGGAGATCACCCGTACCGCCTCGGATCTGGCCCAGGTGGCCGAAGGCCTCCGTACCGCCGTGGAAGGCTTCAAGCTCTAGCGGGCATTGAGGAGCATGGGGGAAGGCTGGAGTCCGGACTAGCGAACGCAAAACGGCGGCCCGCAGGGGCCGCCGTTTTGCGTTCGCACCTGACTTAGCAGGCCTTGAGGACCTTGCCGGCCTGGATGCAGGAGGTGCAGACCCGCATGCGCTTCGCGGCGCCGTTCACCAGGGCGCGCACGCGCTGGATGTTGGGATTCCACCGGCGCTTGGTGATGTTGTTGGAGTGGGAGACATTGTTCCCGAACTGGGGCTTCTTACCGCAAATTTCGCACTGACGGGACATGGGAACCTCACGAGCCAAGGTGAAAACAGCCAAGAGAATTAGTGTAGCCAGGCACGGGCATTTCGCAAGGAGTAAAGGGCAAAAGGCCGTAACCGCAGATGACGCCGATGGCCGCAGATGGAAAGCGACGCCCTACATCGGCACTTCATCTGCGTGAATCTGCGCCATCTGCGGTTTCAAAAGCCATTCTTCCGAGAATTAACGATCCCGGGAATCAGCGAGTCCTTGCGCCCAACCGGATGTCCAACCCAGGATTAAGGCTCCCCCCTGGAACCCCCGTGGATCAGCGCCTTTGGGCCCTCGCCTTCACCGTACTGGACTGGACTGAGCGCCAGAAGGCCGAGTGCTGGGCGGCGCTGCAGGCGGACTGCCGGCCCGCCCTGACCCCGGCCCAGGCCGCTTCCCTGGCCATGCTCGAAGCCGACCTGCCCCGCCGCCAGGCCGAGGCTGCGGATCGAGGGGCTCGCCTGCTGCTGCCCGGCGATGACGGCGTGGATGCCCTGCTGGAGCCCCTGCCCTACCCCGTGGCCCTGTGGGTGCGGGGCAGCCTGCCCCCGGTGGGGCCCCGCCTCGCCATCGTCGGCAGCCGCCAAGCCAGCGCCCGGGGCAAGGCCCGCGCCCGGGCCTGGGCGAAGGCGCTCACGGAAGCGGGCGTGGTGGTCCTTTCCGGCCTGGCCCGGGGCATCGACGGCGCGGCCCATACCGGGGCCCTCGAAGCCCAGGGCGGCACCCCGGGGAAGGCGGCCACCTGGGGCGTGCTGGGCTCGGGCCTGGACCATCCCTATCCGCCCGAACACCGGCCCCTCATGGACCGCCTGGTGGCCGCCGGGGGCGGGTTGATCACACCTTTTCCTCCCGAGGCCCCGCCCCGGAAGTGGCACTTCCCCCGGCGGAACTGGCTCCTGGCGGCCTGGGTGGACGCGGTGCTGGTCATGGAGGCCGCGCCCCGTTCCGGCAGCCTGGTCACCGCCAAGCTGGCCCTGGACCTGGGCAAGGAACTGTTCGTGGTGCCCGGCTCCGAGGGCACCGACGCCCTCCTGGAAGAAGGCGCCGCCCACCCCTGCACCGAGGTGGGCGACCTGCTGTCCTTCCAGACCTAGCTCGCCGGCGGTGCGTCGGTCCGCTTGAGGGTGCGGAGGTAGCCCACCACCTGGTCGATCTGGTCGGCGGTGAGGGTCTTCCCCCAGGGGGGCATCATGGGCGACAGGCCCACGCCCACCCCACCGCGGCGGACGGTGTCCTTCAGGTCCGCATCGGCCTTGGCCTTCTGGAAGGCCGGGTCCCCCAGGTCCCGGGGATGGGGCTCGACGTTAAAGGCGTTGAAGCCGTCGCCGGCGCCGGTCTCGCCATGGCAGGTCAGGCAGTAGTGCTGGAAGACCTGCCTGCCCAGGCGCAGTTCATAAGAGAGCGGCGGTCCAGTCTGGGCGGCGGCTTCGGCTGGGGTTGCGGTAGCTGGAGCGACCTCGGCGGCCGGTGGGGTCGCCGCCGCGGCCGGTGCCACAGCCTCCTTGCGCCGAGAACAGCCGCTGGCCGCCACCAGGGCCAGCGCCAGGCCCCAGGCAAGGCGGGAAAGCAACGAGAGCTTCATCGCCCACCTCCCTTGGCGGTCTTGAGCGCGGCGGGTTTCTGCACCAGGGTCTGGAGGAACGAGGTCAGCTTCAGGGCATCCGCGTCCGTGAGCCCATAGTTCGGGCAACGCACATCAGCCCGCCACTGCTGGGGCCCCTTCAACCACTTGTAAGTCCAGCCGGGCTTCAGGCGCCGTCCGGCCTCATTGAGCGGAGGCCCGAAGTAGCCGCCCTTGTCGCCCTGGATGTGGCAGGCCTTGCAGCCCAGGGTGTCGAAGATGTGTTTGCCTTCCACAGGATCGCGGCTGGTGGCGGGCTGGCCTGCAAAGGGATCCTCGGGGATGGATGGATCGAGATAAAAGGTCTCGAAGGCCTGGGCGAGGGTGGTGGCCTCCTCCTTCGTCATCCGGAAGACCGGCATGCGGTCCGTGAGGATGGGCCGGATGGTGTAGGACAGCACCAGGTAGTCGATCACCCAGTCCTTCTGTACCTTGCTGCCTTCAGCCGTCAGTGGCGCGGTGGAGATATCAGCCCCCCTGTCGCCGATCTGGTGGCAGGAGAGGCAGCGGTAGCGGTCGAACAGGGCGCCCACGCCGCCGCCGGGCACCAGGGAGGCCCGCTGGGCCGGCTGGTGCTGGTAGCGGTCGGGCACCGGGTCCGCGCCGAGGGCCAGCAGGGCCGTGACCATCGCCCGGTTGTCCTCCGGCGTGAAGCCGTACGAAGGCATCTTTAGGCCCGCACCGAGGGAGCGCGGATCCTCCAGCTTGGCCTGCAGCCAGGCGGGCAGGGTGTGCTTCACGTCCGTCCGCTTGCCGAAGTCCAGCGAAGCGGCCCGCTTGTCCCCGATGCGGTTGAGCTCGGGGCCGATGCGATCGGCGGCGCCGCCAACCGCATGACAGGCCGTGCAGCCCAGCTGCCGGAAGAGCTTCTGCCCCTTCTCGGCCAGGGACTGGTTGACGTGGACCGGGTCCAGCATCTCCTTCGGGGCCTCGAAGTCCTTGAACTCCGTCACCATGTAGGCCACCACGTCCCGGGTGTCGGCCTCGCTGAAACCGAAGCGGGGCATGCGGGTGCGGGGGTTGAAGGCCTGGGGATCCCGCAGGAAGGCCAGCAGCCAGGGTTGGGTATTCCTTGAGGCGACCTTGGACAGCTCGGGCGCGGTGCCGTTCCCCTTGCCCTCGACGGTGTGGCAGGAGATGCAGCGGGCCTCGGCGAAGATCTTCTTGCCGTTGATGGGATCGCCCAGTTTCTCCTCACCAGCCGTGCGGATCTTCTCAGACAGGGTGCGAGAGGGGACCGTGTTGAAGATGAAGTGTGTCAGGGCCTCGATATCGGCATCGGCGAGGTGGAAGTTCGGCATGGAAGCGTTGGTGTCCAGTCCCTTGGGATCCTTGAGCCAGCGCTTGAGGGCTTCGCCGCCGGTCTTGAGGGCGACGGATTCCAGGGGCGGCGCCTCGGAGCGGAAGCCCTCGTGGCCTTTCACCAGATGGCAGGCGAAGCAGCCGGCCTTCTCCATCAGCTTCCGGCCCCGGGAGAGGATGGCCGCGCCAGCCACCTGCTCGGCCTGGTGGCAGCGGCCGCAGCCGGATTCGATGAAGGGCAGCGGCGTCATGGGCGTGCCGGCATTTTCAGCGTGGCCGTGGGCGTCCTCTTCGAGGGTGGCCAGGCCCTGGCCGCCGTGGCAGGAGGTGCAGCCGAAGCGGTCGAAGTCCTTGGGCGTATGGAAGCTGCGGGAGTGGAGCCGGAACACGCCGGGGGCACCGGCCATGGTCTCGTCCTGCACGCCCAGGTGGCAGGTGGTGCAGCGGTCCACCCGATTCTGGAGCCCGGGCAGCCAGATCTGCTGGATTGAGACGGGCCGGGCCTGGTAGGCCTGGGCCAGCTTCTGGCTCTTGGCCCGGGCGGCACCCAGCTTGGCGTACTCGCGCTGAATGGCCCGGTAGGGCCGCAGGGCGTTCTTCAGGGGCGAGATGGCCAGGACCGCGAAGAACAGGATGCTGGTGATGGCGAAGAGGCGTCGCAGCGGCACGGTTACTCCGTCAGGCCGTCGTTCGGAAACGACTGCATGGTCCAATGGCAGGAACGGCATAAGGGGCCGTAAAAAAATGACCAGAAAAGGTGCTGTTCATTTCTCAACGGCTCCTAAGCGGGGGGATACATGTTCCAGGGCCAGACCAGGGACCAGCCTGGGCCACGGAAGAAGGTGCCGATGATGGTCAGGATGGCGGCCACGAGCACGAACCAGGTCATGACCCATTCAGGCAGCGTGACCAGGGTGAGGAAGCGCCGGAAAGGCTTCCCTTTCCCCTCGCTGCGGGCCACGAACATCGCGGCGGCCACGAGCACGGAAGGCACCACGATGGCCCAGCACTGGAAGGCAGAGAAGAGGATCACGAGGACACCCGTGACGGCGGCGATACCTGTGGCGAGGCGCTTCCGGTCGCCGGACCAGAGGGGGCCTGCCACGAGGTTGATCCGCGCATAGGGAATCACCACCAGCGCCGTCACCACCAGGCCCGGGATCACCACCCCGGCCACCACGGGCGGGAAGTAGTGCAGGAGTTCCTGCAGGCCCAGGAAGTACCAAGGGGCCTTCGAAGGGTTGGGCGTCAGCAGGGGATTCGCCAGGTCTTCCAGGGGCGCGTTGAACAGCAGGGCGATGACGGACAGGCCGATGACCACCAGCATGAACATGATCACCTCGCGGATGATCAGGTGCGGAAAGGTCATCACCCACTTTTCTTCGCTCTGGCGCAGGGTGGGCCGGGTATCGGGGCGCACCATGGCCACCCGCTTGGGGACCGTGATGGGGTCGTTGCTTTCCACGGGGGTGAGGGGTTGCGGAGCCTGGCTCATGGTTCCACCTCCTCGCTGGCGTCCTTCTCCGGCGGGCCCTGCACGCCGCCATCCTTCCGGATGCGCCAGATGTGCACCGACAGGAAGAGGATCAGCACCACGGGCAGCACGACGCAGTGCAGCACGTAGAAGCGGAGCAGGGCGTTCTCGGACACGATGTTGCCGCCCAGCAGCAGGAAGCGGAGGGGCTTGCCGATGAGGGGAGCCTCCTTGGCCATGTTGGTGCCCACGGACACGCCCCAGAAGGCCAGCTGGTCCCAGGGCAGCAGGTAGCCGGTGTAGGACAGCAGCAGCGTGATCAGCAGCAAGATGACACCCACCACCCAGTTGAACTGGCGGGGCGGCCGGTAGGCCCGGTGGTAGAACACCCGCAGCATGTGCAGCATGGCGCCCAGCACCATCAGGTGAGCGGCCCAGCGGTGCATGTTGCGGTAGAACACGCCGTTGTCCACCACGAACTTCAGCTCCTTCATGTCCTGGTAGGCCTGCGGCACGGAGGGGTGGTAGTAGAACATCAGCAGGATGCCCGTGGCGAAGAGCACGAAGCTGGCGACCATGGTGATGCCGCCCAGCCAGTAGGTATGCGAGAACTTGAGCGTCTTCTCCCGCACCTTGACCGGGTGGACGTGGAGGAACAGGTTTTCGAAGATGATCAACGACCGGTTGCGGTTCGTGTCGGCCACGCCGTGGCGGACGATGGAGCGCCAGACCGCGGAGCTGCGGATCCAGGTCGAGAGGGTGGCCAGCTGGAATGTGCTCATGCCTTCAGCGCCTTTCCGTGCGGGATCACCACACTGGTGTCCACGGTCAAGTTCCCCGTGGCGTCGGCCCTCACTTCGAACCAGGGCAGCGGATGGGGCGCGGGTCCGTGAGTCACGTTGCCCTCCAGATCGAACTTGCTGCCGTGACAGGGACAGGCGATGCCGCCCTCACTGGCGGCGGGCCGCGTGATGCAGCCCAGATGCGTGCAGACGGCAGACATGGCAAACACACCGGCGGCCCCGCCGACGATGTAGACCTTCTGTTCCTCGTTGAAGCGGACCGTGCCTTCGGGAAAGTCCGAGACGTTGCCAGCCCGGAAACTGGTCGGGGGCTCGAACAGAACCTTGGGTTCCAGGAAGTCGGCCACGGTGAGGGCGGCCCCCAGACCCGTCAGGGCGCAGGCGCCCAGGCCCAGCTTTGTGAGGAACTGACGCCGGCCTTCCTCGTCGGGGGTCATGCCCAGGTTGTCTGCGGTCTCGCTAAGCACAGGGATGCTCCTTGGTATCGAAGCTCTGCATGGTGATGGTCCCCACGGGGCAGCGCAGGGCGCAGAGGCCACAGCGGATGCAGGCTTCCTCGTCCTTGAGGAAGACCGAGCCCCTCAGGTCCGCGCGGCTCAGCAGCGGCACTAATTCACCGGCCGAGGCCGGAATGTTCACGAACCGCGCCGAGGGCACGATCTCGATGCAGTCCTCGGGGCACACGTCCTGGCAGCCGCCGCAGAGGATGCACTCGGTGCCGTCCAGGGCGCTTTGAGTGAAGATCGTGTTCGTCCAGCAGTGCAGGCAGCGGGCGCCTTCAAGGCGGGCCGCTTCCTCGCCGTAGCATTCCTCCACCTCGGCGAATCCCACCCGGCGCAGGGTGGGCCGCATGGGCGGCTTCTGCCGGGGGATGCCTTCGAAATCCCAGGTGCGCTCGTAGCGGTCTTCGACCTCGATCTCGACGCTGATCTCCGTCTCCGGCGTGGGCCGGCCCCGCAGGAACTCGTCGATGGAGCGGGCCGCCTTCTTGCCGTCGGCGATGGCACTGATGGCGATGCGCGGCCCGAAGGCGGCGTCCCCGCCGGTGAAGACATCCGGGGCGCTGGTGGCCAGGGTGTCGGGGTCGATGAGGATCCGGCCCTGGCGCGTCTCCACGCTGTCCTCGGGCCGGAGGAAGGAGAAATCCCCGGTCTGGCCGATGGCCACGATCACCGTGTCCGCCTCGATCACGGTTTCGGAGCCTTCGATGAACTGCGGAGCGAAGCGTCCGTTCTCGTCGAAGACCCGAGAGACCGCCGTGAATTCGATGCCTGTGGCCGAACCGTCCTTGCCCAGGATCTGCTTGGGGCCCAGCCGGTAGCAGAACTTGATGCCCTCGTGCAGGGCCTCCTCGACCTCTTCCACCGCCGCCGGCATCTCGGCCTCGGATTCCAGGCAGCAGACCGTGACGTCGCGGCCCCCAAAGCGGATGGCGCTGCGGGCCACGTCCAGGGCCTGGACGATGGAGAGGCTGCGTTCCGTGTTGGCCTGGTCCCCGCCGCGGGCGGCGGTGCGGGCCACGTCCAGGGCCACGTTGCCGCCGCCGATCACCACGACGCGCTTGCCCATCTCCACCTTGTAGCCGAGGTTCAGGTTCAGCAGGTAGTCGATGCCCCGCAGCACGCCATCCAGCTCGATGCCCGGGATGCCCAGGGTGCGGCTCTGCATGGCACCCACGCCCAGGAAGATCGATGAAAACCCCCGGGCCCGCAGGTCCGAAAGGGTGAAATCCCGGCCCAGCCGCGCGTTGCACTGCAACTCCACGCCCAGGGACAGGATGGCGTTCACCTCGAGCTGGATGAGGGCCCGGGGGAGGCGGTATTCAGGCACGCCCAGGCGCAGCATGCCCCCGGCCACCGGCGCCGATTCGAAGATGGTGACCGGATAACCCAGCAGGGCCAGATCGTGGGCGCAGGCCAGGCCCGCGGGGCCGGAGCCGATGACCGCCACCTTTTCCTTGTAGCGATCCTTGCGGTGGCCGTAGATCTCGGAGAGTACCGAGAAATCCATCATGCTCTCGACCCCGAACTTTTCGGTGACGAAGCGCTTCAGGGCGCGAATCGACACAGGCGAGTCGATCTCGCCCCGCCGGCACGCGGGTTCGCAGGGGGCCGCGCAGATCCGCCCGCAGATGGAGGCGAGCGGGTTCGGGCGGCGGGCCACGGCGTAGGCCTCCCGGAACTTCCCTTGCGCGATGAGCGTCACGTACTTGCCCGATTCCGTATGGACCGGGCACGCCCACTTGCAGGGGAAGTTTCGTTCAAGCCATTCCTGGCTGACCTCTTCCATGGGACTACTTCGCGATCTCGAAGGCAGCCTGGGTGGCGCCGGCAACGGCCACGGTCTTCTGGGTGGCCTTCAGCTTGGGGTGCCACACCTTCACGGTGTACGAGCCGTCCGGCACGTTCGGGATGGTGTAGTTCCCGTCCGCCTTGGTGACGGCGTAGTAAGGCGTGGGACAGGCCACCACGAAGGCTTCCATTTCGGGGTGGACCTTGCACAGCAGGGTGGCCGCGCATTCCTTCTTGAAGGTGAAGCTCTTGGACTGGCCCTGGGGCCAGGTGCCGAGGTTGAACTTGTCGCAGCAGGCGTCCGGGGAGAACACGTTGTGCAGCACGGCGTCCGAGTTCAGGTAGTCCACGGTGGTACCCACCAGGACGGGCATCACATGGGGGATGAAGACCAGGTTCTTCTGGTCCATCTTGGCGTGCGCCGCCGGCGGCGCGAAGGTCTTACCAGGGACGGCGGCGACGTAGACAACGGCATCCGCGCTATCCCGGACACCCTTGCAGGTGACCTTCCCGTGGATATCGCCCGCCTGGACGCAAAGCGCCGCGCCGAGTCCGAGAGCCGTGAAGAGGATGATTTTGGACATATCTCGCTCCTTGAAGAATCGGATCAGAACGCGGCCCGGATGACGGTGTTGATCGATTTGTTGGTGCCGACCCCGGCCTGTTCCGCCTTGTTGTACTCGAGCATGAACTTCACGTTGGCGGCGGCGAGGTAGCTGAAGTTGAGGTTGGAGACCTTGAGGGGCTGCACGGTGGTGTCGCCAGGGGTGAGCCGCTCGAAGCGGGCCGAGACGTGGAAGGGCGGGGCGATCACGTAGTCGGCCTGGACGAAGTAGGCCTTGTAGGTGCGGTCATTGGTGCTGACCAGGGTCAAGTTGTCGGCGCTGCGAAGCTCCAGGGTGTCCTTGCCGTTCAGGTAGACGCCGAACACGTTCAGGTCTGAGAAGGTCCAGGACGCGAAGAGGCCCGTACGGGTATAGCTGGTGTCCTGCTGGTGGTAGGGGTTGGTTCCATCGATGGGATCAATGACCGGGCCATTGGCATCCGCCGCCAGGAAGTCCACGCCGGTGGCATTGCCCTTGAGGGCGAGTACGCCGACCCGGAAGGAGTTCTCGCGCCAGTTCTCGGGCGGCAGCTTGACGCCGTCGGTGTCGCCGTCCAGGCCCATGCCGCCGAACTTGTAGTCGAACCGGACGTAGACGTCCTTGTGGGTGGTGTTGTTGAAGTTTCCGTTGGGCGAGCCGGTGCTGTTCAAGGCCTCGGCGCCGGAGACCGGAGCGTTGGCGCCCGGGGCGATCTTGCTCATGGCGCCAAAGGTGTAGAAGAACCGGTGGTTCAGGACGCCGTAGGCTTCGATGCCGCGCACCCGGGCCGGGAGGGAGACCACGCCTGCCGCGTCATCGAGCAGGCCGATGCCGCCCTTGAAGCCGACGGGATTGTAGTTGAACAGCGAATCCACGCCGTTATCAGTCATGAGCCACATTTCCTGGAACCCGGCGTAGAGGTTCGGCGCGAACTTCCCGATCCGGATGTTGAAGGCGTGGTCGGGGCCCAGGAGGCTTTCGAAGCCCAGACGGGCGTGCTCGATCTCCGTGCCGGAGCTGCCATCCGCATTCTCCGCGTGGGTCAGCTCGGCCATGAAGCTCATGTGCTCGCCCAGGGTGCCCGCCGCGAAGAGGTTCACTTCCTGGGGGAACTGGAAGTCGTTATGGACGGTCGTCTTGGCTCCGCTGGCGTCGGTGCTGGAGGTGTAGACGTTCGCCATCTTCACGTTCACGGCCACGGGGGCGTTGCCGGGCAGCTCATTGGGCCACACCGCATCGGGCCAGACCTTCTTGTAGGCCTCGGAGCCCAGGGACACGGGTTTCTGCTTGATCAGGTCCTCGGTCTCCTTGGGCAGCCGGTAGCCGTTCAGGCGGAAGGCCTCGCCCATGGCGTTCAGCTTCGGGTAGATCGTGTGGCAGGTCACGCAGGAGGTCTGGTACTTCCGCGCGAAGATCGGGAAGGCGCCGGCGGGGGCCGCCAGGCCCAGGAAGATGGCCAGCAGGATGAGGCCGCGGAGCAGGGCGCCGGACCTCGGGTGGGCGGTTGGGTGCATGGGCTTCTCCAGGTTTGGGGGGTTGACTTGGAGAAGCGTGTTCCGACAGCCAGGCAAACACTACCCGGCAAACGCATCAATCTGTCTGGGTAGGTCGCATCAGTACGGCCCTACACCAGGTGTTTCTGGAAGGCGAATGCCACGGCCTCGGCCTTGGAGTGGACCTCCAGCTTGTCCAGGATGTTCTGGGTGTGGTTCCGTACGGTCAAGGTCGATATGTGCAGCAATGAAGCAATTTCCGCCGAGGTCCGGCCCGCGGCCACCAGCCCGAGGATCTCCACCTCCCGCTGGGTGAGCTTCCGGACGCGGGCATCCGGGGATTCCCGGGCGGTGACCAGGGCCAGTCGGGGCGGCGCCTCGGGCTCTTCCCGGACCGCCTGGGGTCGCAGCTCCCGATCCGAGGGCTTCAGGATGTGTACCAGGTAGAAGTGGTGGGGCGGCGGTGCGGTCAGCTGGAGGATGTTGACGTCCACGAAGAGGGGTGGACTGTCCTTGGGCCGCAGCTTCAGGTCGAAGTGGCGCACCACTTCCCCGCGCCCGGCCATGTCCGTCAGCGGGCAATGCTCGGAACAGTAGCGGTTGCCTGAGCTGTCGCAGCCTTCCATCAGGACCGAACAGGACAGGCCGATCGCTTCCTCCGGGCGGTAGCCCAGGAGTCGCTCGGCACTCCGGTTCCAGGCCACCACGCGGTTCTGGCGGTCGGTCACGAAGACCGGATCCGGCGACCCCTCCAGCTGATCCAGGAAGGGCCGGACCTCCTCGGCGATTCTCGGGGCGAGATTCACAGGGCCTTCCCACGGCCCATGGAAGGTGCCTGGTGACTGGAGGGGCCCTGGTGCATTTGCACCTCGCGGCAAGGGACCAAGGAAGGATGGATGGGTGTCCCCCATCCTTCAACCTTTCTCTCGATTGTCCTAACACTTTGTGGCCTCCGGAGGGGTCCGGCTCCCGGCGGCGTCCCCTGGAGCGGGCCCATCCCTATTAATGTTTCTGGCTGATCCTGAAAATCTAACCATTCCTGTTTTCAAGCGAATCCAAGCCACAATCCCCGAGTTTCCGCCCACTAGCCAGACCCGGGCACTTGACAAACCTCTGCCCTACGACTCCATCCTTAGGGGCCGTTCAGGGCAGCCAGCGTTTTTATGGCTGCCCTGGTACGGCGCCTTATGCCGCCCTCAGCTTTTAGACGAAAAAGGTGTTCTGGGAAGGCGGCTTAGCCCCCAAGGGAGTTCTCAAGTGACCAAGCTCGTGATCGTCGAAAGCCCCTCGAAGGCGAAGACCATCACCAAGTACCTCGGCAAGGGGTACAAGGTCATGGCTTCCGTGGGCCACATCCGGGATCTGCCGAAGAAGCTGGGCGTCGATATCGAGAACGGCTTCCAGGAGGAATACGAAATCAGCCCGGCCAAGGAGAAGGTGGTCAAGGAGTTGCGGGCCGCCGCCAAGACCGCCGGCGAGCTGATCCTCGCGACGGATCCTGACCGCGAGGGAGAGGCCATCAGCTGGCACCTGCTGGAGGCCATCAAGCCCCCCAAGAGCCTGCCGGTGAGCCGGGTGCTCTTCAACGAGATCACGCCGGCGGGCATCCAGAAGGCCATGGCCGCGCCCACGGTCATTAATAAGAAGCTGGTGGACGCCCAGCGGGCCCGCCGGGTCCTCGACCGGCTGGTGGGCTACAAGGTCAGCCAGGTGCTCTGGGACAAGGTGCGCCGCGGCCTCAGCGCGGGCCGGGTGCAGAGCGTGGCCGTGCGCATCATCGTGGATCGCGAGTTGGAGATCCAGGCCTTCAATCCCGTCGAATACTGGGTGCTGAAGGGCCGCTTCGCCGCCAAGCTGCCGCCCTCCTTCTGGATGAAGCTGGTGAAGCTGGGGGGCCAGCCCCTGCAGCTGGGCAACAAGGAAACCAAGCGCCGGGTGGGCGACGCCAAGCAGGCCAAGGATCTGAAGGCGAAGCTGGAGAAGGCCGACTACAAGGTTACGGGGCTGGAAACGAAGGAAAAGAAACGCAACCCCGCCGCCCCTTTCACCACCGCCAAGCTGCAGCAGGAAGCGGCCCAGAAGCTGAAGATGAGCGTGAGCCGCACCATGCAGAACGCCCAGCGCCTGTATGAAGGCGCGGACTTCGGCGAAGGCCCCGTGGGCCTCATCACCTACATGCGCACCGATTCGCCCCGCATGGCCCCCGAGGCCATCGAGGCCACCCGCGAGTTCATCGCGGCCAAGTACGGCAAGGAGTTCCTGCTCGCCAAGGCCCGGGTGTACACGGGCAAGGCCGGGGCCCAGGATGCCCACGAGGCCATCCGCCCCACGGATATCACACGCACTCCTGAATCCTTGCGTGGGCATCTCGAACCGGATCAGTTCCGCCTCTACGCCCTGATCTGGCGGCGGACCATGGCCTCGCAGATGGAGGCCGCCCGCTTCGATGAAACGGTGGTGCAGACCGAGGCCGAGGTCGGCAAGGATGTGGCCCTCTTCGAGGCCAAGGGCGAGATCGAGCGCTTCGCGGGCTGGCTGGCGGTCTACCGCGCCGACAAGACGGAAGTCGATGCCGAAGCCATCGCCGATGCCACGAAGACCCCCGACGAAGAAGAGGAAGACGACACCCAGCTGCCCGCCCTCAAATTAGGCGAGGCGCTGAAGCTCGAACAGCTCGACGCGGACCAGCAGTTCACCAAGCCGCCCGCCCGCTTCAATGAAGCCACCCTGGTGAAGGAACTGGAAGAGGACGGCATCGGCCGACCGTCGACCTACGCCAGCATCATCGCCACCATCCAGGATCGCGACTACGTGAAGAAGCACGAGGGCCGCTTCAAGCCCACGGACCTGGGCATGACGGTCACCGAGCTGCTGCTGCAGGGCTTCCACGATCTACTGGATCCCAAGTACACCTCGGGCATGGAGGCCAACCTCGATCGCATCGAGGAGGGCAAGCTCACCTTCAAGAAGGCCATGACGGACTTCTACGGGCCCTTCGAGCAGTCCCTGGCCGCCGCCGGGCAGGATATGCAGAACCTGAAGGCCGGCGTGCCCACGGGCGAGGCCTGTCCCAAGTGCGGCACCCGGAAGAAGCATCCGGGCACGCTGCTCAAGCGCATCGGCCGCAATGGCCTCTTCGTGGGCTGCACCAACTACGGCGCCGAAAAGGAAGCGGACAAGTGCGACTACACGGCGGATCTGGAAAAGATGGAGGAGCCCGAGGACGCGCCGGAGTGCCCACTTTGCGGCACCACGCCCATGAACCTGCGCAAGGGCCAGTGGGGCCCCTTCTGGGCCTGCCCCAACTACCCCAAGTGCAAGGGCATCGTGAAGGCCGATCCCAAGGGCATCCCCGTGCCCCCGGACGAACCGACTGGTGAGAAATGTCCGAACTGTGGCAAGGGCTTCGTGAAGCGGCACGGCCGCTACGGCGAGTTCGTCTGCTGCGTGGACTACCCGGCCTGCAAGACCGTGAAGAAGGAAGTGCTGGGGATCCCCTGCCCCAAGTGCGGCGGCGGCATCAGCCCCCGCAAGACCCGCTTCGGCAAGGTCTTCTACGGCTGCACCAACTACCCCAAGTGCGATTACACCGCCTGGGACAAGCCCGTCCCCGTCACCTGCCCCGCCTGCAAGAACCCCATGATGGGCGAAAAGACCAAAAAGCCCAGGGGCAAGGATCCCATCCAGGTGCTCGTGTGTCCCAACTGCAAGCATGAAGAGCCGATGGGATAAACTACCCAAGAGCTTTTTTGTTCGGTAAATTAGTCCACATCAACCGAGCACCGAGCGTCAATCGAGGGGTCTCGTGAGCCAAGCCCAATCAGTTCCAATTCAGATCAATATAACTCTCAAGCATGGGCACAAGATTGATTCAATGGCTCTATTAGAGCTATTATCTGCTTTTACAAAAATATCTCAATCAATAAATAACAATATTACCCCTGAATGCCATTTAAAACTCATGGTGGCCCCGCCGCAAGAAGGTAGCTTCTTATTAGATCTGTTTGTTTCTGCAGCAGCATGCGGAGGGGGATCATTATTTAATCAGATCGAATTCATAAAATATTCAAAATTGGCCTACGGGACCTTACAAGGAATAATCAAAATTAGAGATTTCCTCAAAAAAGATCCTCCCATATCTGTTAAAGAGAACAACAACGGGACTACTACAATTACAAATGGCAATAATAATCAAATCACTATTAATCAAAATGTTTATCATTTATATACAAAACCCGAAATTATTCAGGGGTTAAATAAAATCATTAAAAATGGATTGAGAGACGAGAATGCAACCCATTTAACTATTGGAACTGCGAAAGAATCATACTTGACTATAGATCGCCTAAACGTAGATGAGTATCTTCAACCAGAGACCCAAACTGATACATCAAATGATAAAATTGAAACAGAAGTGAATTTATGGATTGTAAAACCAAGTTTTGAAGCAGCTCTGAATTGGAAATTTGTTTATAAAGGTCGAAAAATAGGTATGAAGGTAATTGATGAACAATTCAATAATAAAGTAAATAATGGTGAACCATTTCATGCAGGCGATCAATTAATTGCTACAGTTAGAATCAAACAAAAATTTTCAGACAAATATAATACTTTTATTGACGACTCATATGAAATACTTAGCGTTGAACAACATATAAAACGATCTGAAGACGAATCTTTACAGATAGGATAATAGATATAAAATATAAATAGTGATAAAGGACAACAGGATTTTTCATCACCATCATTCTCTGCCCATCGTCGGTTAATTGGTTATTTTCCTCGTAATAGTCCCATGGAAGCGGCACCGGCTCGGGTATTCAGCTTCGGCGGCCTCTACTGAAAAAGAATCAATTAAGCGGAGGAGAGCGGAGAGGCGGAGGAGAGCGGAGAGGCGGAGGAAAGCGGAGAAGGGCTGGGTTTGCTTGTCGCTTTTACTCCTCTCTCCTCAGCATTTCCGCTTTCCTCCGCTTTCAAAATTCCTTTCATCCCTGGAAGTCTCCCGACCGAAGTTTTTAGTGTAGAACCACGGAAACCCGCATAGGTATTGGATTTCTCGGCCAATGATCTGCCGCTGGCTGTCTACGGCGGGGTGAGTTGAAGGAGGTGGAAGGCGCGTTCGTGGTAGGGACTGGGCTGACTAA
>JANYLR010000078.1 GCA_025363715.1 Holophagaceae bacterium
CGGCGGCTGGCAAAGCCAGCCGCGGTTCGAATCCCGGGACCTGGTGGGTCGGCGCCGAATACGGAGAACGGCCAACCTCGAGGTGGGCTCGCGGATGTGGAGCCTCTGTCCTGCCGCAGAAAGACCGGCGGCTGGCAAAGCCAGCCGCGGTTCGAATCCCGCCCAGCTGGGTCGGCATCGCTGTGGGGGAACGGCGAAGCTGGACCAGTTCGGATCCGCTCACAGGCGGGTCAACGTGGAATGCGATGAGCGGCCCAGCCAACCGCATCATGATGCTCAGGTCGAGGGGTGCCTGGCTCGGCATGACTCTCAGCGGTGCGGGGGCCCGCTCGGAACAGGCCATCAAGGCCTGCCCCTCGCGACCCGCATCCGCTTCGACATTCAGTCGCCTGCACCCACCACCCCTCTGACCTTCGCGGTGGTCTGACCACGATCCGTGCGCAATCACCCGCAGGCTCAATGTTTCGTGATCCGTAAACCCCTTCCTCTCAAGCTACAATGAAGGGTTCCGCCCGCCGGGCGGGGAGCGCCCCCGATGACCGATGTCTGCACCGTCATGACCACCTGTGGCAGCGAGGAGACCGCCCTCACCATCGCCGCCGCCCTGGTGGACCAGGCCTATGCCGCCTGCGTGAACATCATCCCCAGCATCAAGAGCTACTACTACTTCAAGGGTGAGACCCACCTGGACGAGGAAGTGATGCTGATCATCAAGACCACCACTGCGCTCTTTCCCCAGGTTTCGGAAGTGATTACGGACCTGCATACCTACGAGGTCCCGGAAATCCTCATGTTCCCCGTAGAGGAGGGTTCGGAACCCTTCCTCGACTGGATCCGCCAGAGCGTCAACCGCCTGGCCTGAATCGACCGACCCACGCCTCAGGAGCCTCACCATGGAACAGACCCTCTCACTCGAATTCCTGAGGGTGGTTGAGCAGGCCGCCATCGCCTGCGCCACCTCCATCGGCCATGGCCGGCGCAAGCACAGCGACAAGCTGGCGGTGGAAGCCATGCGAACGGCCATGGAGTCGGTGCGCATGGACGGCACCATCGTCATCGGCGAAGGGGAGCGGGACGAGGCGCCCATGCTCTACATCGGCGAAAAAGTGGGCATGGGAATGGACCTGGATGGC
The DNA here is from genome assembly GCA_025363715.1 of Holophagaceae bacterium. Lineage (GTDB taxonomy): Bacteria > Acidobacteriota > Holophagae > Holophagales > Holophagaceae > Geothrix. The sequence goes on from JANYLR010000078.1 coordinate 1,134, forward strand.
GATCATCCCGCCGTGGACATCGCGGTGGATCCCCTGGAGGGCACCAACCTCTGCGCCACCGGCGCCCCCAATGCCATCGCCGTGCTGGCGGCCACGGAAAAGGGCGGCTTGCTGAACGCCCCTGATCTCTACATGGAAAAACTCGTGGTGGGCCCCTCCGCCAAGGGCCTGGTAAGCCTCGATGCCCCAGTCCACGAGACCCTCAAAATCATTGCTGAATCCCTGGCCCGCCAGGTATCCGAGATCACGGTCAGCGTGCTGGATCGGGAACGGCACGCCCAGCTGATCGCCGACATCCGCAAAGCCGGCGCCCGCATCCAGCTCATCGGCGATGGCGACCTCAGCGCCGCCATCAGCGCCGCCGTCAGTGGCACTGGCATCCACGCCGTCATGGGCACCGGCGGAGCCCCGGAAGGCGTACTGTCTGCCGCCGCCCTGAAGTGCCTCAATGGTGAGATCCAGGGTCGCCTGAAGGTGGATACCAACACCGCCAGCCGGGAGAAGGCCGAGGCTATGGGCGTCGACTTCGAGCGCATCTACTTCACGGATGACCTCTGTCCTGGCAAGGAGATCGTCTTTGCCGCCTGCGGCGTCACCGCGGGCAACCTGCTGAATGGCGTGCGCCACTTCGGCCATGGTGTCCGTACTTCCAGCCTCATCCTCACCTACGGTGCTCGCCAAATCCGCTTCATCGATACGGTGCACATCAAGGAAGGCGAGAAGGTCATCGTCCGGTTTTAGGTATTCCTTGTCGGAATCGGTCAACACTCGCCTCATGCGCTGGGGGTTCAACCTGTGGCCCTGCTATTGGGGCACGGGCGCCCGGGTCACCTTCATTGCCAGTGACTGGCGGGAGGTCCGGGTCCGCCTGCCCCTCACCTGGCGCACCCGGAACTACGTGGGCACGATCTTCGGCGGCAGCCTCTACGCGGCGGTGGATCCCTTCTACATGATCATGCTCATGAAGAACCTGGGGCCCGGTTTCGTGGTCTGGGACAAGGCCGCCTCCATCCGCTTCCGGCAGCCTGGCCGCGGCCCCCTCACAGCCACCTTCCGACTGGATGAGGCCGAGGTGGTGGAGATCCGCCGTTTGCTGGAGAACCAGGTCAAGGTCGACCGCACCTACACAGTCCAGTTGCTGGACAGCACGGGTGTGGTTCACGCGGAAATAGAGAAAATGATCCACATATCCCTGCGTCAGCCTTCCTGATACGCTTTTAGCCTCATCTTACGAGGTTAGTCATGGTATCCCCCCTCCGCGCCTCTCTCGGCCTCTGCCTGGGCTTGTCGGCCCTCTCTCTGGTGGCCCAGTCCAAACCCGGCGTCGACCCCAGGAACCTCGACGCATCCGTGCGGCCCTGTGACGACTTCTACGCCTTCGCCAATGGTGGCTGGCTCAAGACCCAGAGCCTGCCCGCGGACAAGGCCCGCTACGGTGCCTTCGAGGAAGTGAGTGAGCGGAACCGGGCGATTCTTCAGAAAATCCTCACCGATACCAGCGCGAAGACCACCTGGGCCAAGGGCAGCATCGAACAGAAGGTGGGTGACTTCTACGCGGCCGGCATGGACGAAGCCGCCATCGCCAGGCGCGGCCTCGCGCCCCTGAAGCCCGCGCTGGCCACCATCGAGAGCCTGAAAGAGGGCAACCAGCTGCCCGGTTTGCTGGCCAGGCTCCATAACCAGGGTCTACCAGGGGGATTCGGCTTCTTCGTGGGGCAGGACATGAAGGAATCCACCCGGTACATGGGCAATCTCATGCAGGGCGGAACCGGCCTTCCCGATCGGGACTACTACCTGAAGGACGATGCCCGCAGCCGGGATATCCGGGCCAGGTATGAAACCCACATCGCGAAAATGTTCGAGCTGGCCGGTGATGCGCCGGCCCTGGCTGCCGTCCGCGCCAAGGTGGTCCTGGCGATCGAGACACGCCTGGCCCAGGCCCAATGGAGCCGCGTGGAGCTGCGGAATCCCCAGAAGCGCTACAACAAGCGCACCCTGGACCAGGTCATGACGGAGGCGCCCGGTTTCGACTGGAAGGGCTACTTCAAAGCCCGTGGCGTGAAGCAGGCGGACCTCAACCTTGGCCAGCCCTCCTTCTTCGAGGCCTTCGGCAAGCTGGCCGACGAGGTACCCGCCCCCCAGTGGCGCACCTACTTCCGCTGGCAGGCCCTCCATGCCAGCGCCAGCCTGCTGCCCAAGGCCTTTGGCGAGGAGGCCTTCGCCTTCCAGGGCAAGGTGCTCAGCGGCACGCCGGAACGGGAACCGCTCGCCAAGCGCATCGAGGCGGCCACCGACAGCACCCTGGGTGAAGCCCTGGGCCAGCTCTATGTGAAGGCGGCCTTCCCGCCCGAGGCCAAGGTCAAGGTGCTGGAGATGATCGAGAATCTTCGGGTGGCCCTGCGGGAGCGCATCACGAACCTCGACTGGATGGGCGCCGACACCAAGCAGCAGGCCATCAAGAAACTCAACGCCTTTGGTGTGAAGATCGGCTACCCCGACAAGTGGAAGGCCTATGCCTTCGACGTACAGCGCGGCGACCACTTCGGCAACGTGCGCCGGGCCACGGCCTTCCGCATCCAGGAAAACCTGAAGAAGCTGGGCAAACCCATCGATCGCACGGAGTGGGGCATGACTCCGCCCACCGTGAACGCCTACTACAGCCCCACCATGAACGAGATCGTGTTCCCCGCCGGCATCCTCCAGCCCCCCTTCTTCGACCCCAAGGCCGATGACGCCGTGAACTACGGGTCGCTGGGCTTCGTCATCGGCCACGAGATGACCCATGGCTTCGATGACAGTGGCAGCCAGTTCGACGCCGAGGGCAACCTCAAAAACTGGTGGACCGAGGCGGACAAAAGGGCCTACGAGTCCCGCACGGATCTGGTGGTCCAGCAGTACGAGGCCTATGAACCCCTCAAGGGGGAGCATGTGAATGGGAAGCTGACCCTGGGCGAGAATATCGCCGACATCGGCGGCCTGAAGATCGCCTTCGCCGCCTACCAGAACAGCTTGAAGGGCAAGGCCGTGCCAGCTCCCATCGACGGTTTCAGCGGCCCCCAGCGCTTCTTCCTGGGCGCCGCCACCGTGTGGCGGAACCACATCCGGGAGGCCGCGCTCTCCGTGCGGCTGAAGACCGATCCCCACAGCCCCGGCCGCCAGCGGGTCAATGGCCCCCTGTCCAACCTGCCTGAATTCTACGAGGCCTTTGGCTGCACCGATGGCCAGGCCATGAAGCGGGATGCCAAGGTGCGCCCGGCCATCTGGTAGGCCCGGCTGACGAATCGTCAATTCGGGCCCCGGATGGCCTCTCCCCTCCCGGCCCCTCTCTATGCTGGATCTCCAGGAGTCCCCATGCGCTTCCGTTCCCTTGCCTTCTCTCTGCTGGTGATCGCGCTGAACGCGCAGCTGCCCTACAAGGGATTCAATCCGGCGAACATCGACCCCTCGGTGAAGCCCACCCAGGATTTCTTCCAGTACGCCACCGGTAGCTGGTCCAAGCGCACCAGCATTCCTGCTGAATACGAACGGTACGGCGTCGATCAGGAGATCGATGCCCGGACCCACCAGATCCTGCGGGAGATCATGCAAGCGGCCGCCGCCTCGAAGGCCGCACCGGGCTCCGAGGCCCAGAAGGTCGGCGACTTCTACGCCAGCGGCATGGACGAGGCTGGCGTCGAGGCCCGGGGGCTGGCCTCCCTGCAATCCCTCTTCACCCGCATGGATGGGGTGAAGGACCCGGCGAGTCTCACCACCGTCCTGGCGGAACTCCACCGCCTGGGCGTCTTCGCCGCCTTCTCCTTCGGGGTCGAGCAGGACGACAAGGAGAGCACCCGCTACTCCATGATTCTGGCCCAGGGCGGACTGGGGCTGCCAGACCGGGACTACTACGTGAAGGATGATGCCAAGTCGAAGGAGCTCCTCGCGGCGTACCGGGCCCATGTGGGGAGAATGCTGGGCCTGGCGGGCTTCGACGCCAAGGATGCGGACCGGATCCTGGCCCTGGAGACGCGCCTCGCCAAGGCCAGCATGACCAAGGTGGACCAGCGGGACCCCAACGCCATCTACCACGCCATGACGCCGACCGAGCTCCAGGCCGCCGCGCCGGGATTTTCCGCGAGCCTCTATCTGAAGGCCCTGGGCGCAGCCACCCCGGACCGGTTCGTGGTCCGCCAGCCCGCCTTCCTGGCCGAGCTCGGCCGCATGATCCAGGAGCTTCCCGCCGACCAGTGGCGGGTCTACCTGCGCTGGACCCTGCTCCGGAACACGGCCCAGGCCCTGCCGAAAGCCTTTGATCAGGAAGCCTTCGCCTTCTACGGCACCCGGCTCCAGGGCACCACCGCCCAGCACCCCCGCTGGAAACGGGTGATGTTCGCCGCCGATCAGGGCCTGGGCGAGGCCCTCGGCAAGCTCTACGTCCAGCGAGCCTTTCCCGCCAGCAGCAAGGCCAAGGTACTGGAGATGGTCGAGAACCTCCGCTTCGCCCTCAAGGCCCGCATCCAGGGCCTGGAATGGATGAGCGCCCCCACCAAGGTACAGGCCCAGCAGAAGCTCGCCGCCATCCGCGTGAAGATCGGCTATCCCGACGTCTGGCGGGACTACGCGGGACTCAACATCCAGCGCCAGCCCTACGTCCTGAACCTGCTGGAGACCCGCCGCTTCGAGTTCCAGCGCCGCCTCGGGCACCTGGGACAGCCCATCGACCGGAACGAATGGGACATGACGCCCCAGACCAACAATGCCTACTACAGCCCCACCATGAACGAGATCGCTTTCCCCGCGGGCATCCTGCAGCCACCCTACTTCGACGCCACGGCGGATGACGCGGTGAACTACGGCAACATCGGTGCCACCATCGGCCACGAGATGACCCACGGCTTCGATGACGAGGGCCGCCAGTTCGACGCCGACGGCAACCTCAAGAGCTGGTGGACCGCCGAGGACGAGAAAGCCTACAACCTCCGGGCCGAGCTGGTAGTCAAGCAGTTCGACGCCTACGAACCCCTGCCCGGCCTCAAGCTGAACGGAAAGCTGACTCTAGGCGAAAACATCGCCGATTTGGGCGGACTGAAAATCGCCTGGGACGCCTGGAAGCTCAGCCAGAAAGGGAAGGCTCCCCAACCTCTATCCGGCGGCCGCATCGAGGGCTTCACCCCCGAACAGCGCTTCTTCCTGGGCTACGCCGAGACCTGGCGCACTCTCACCCGGGAGGAAGCAGCCCGCCTGCGTGTCAATACCGATCCCCACAGCCCCGCCAAGTTCCGGGTCAATGGCCCGCTCGCCAATCTGCCCGAATTCTTCGAAGCCTTCGGCTGCAAAGCGGGTGACCCCATGATGCGGCCCGAAAAGGACCGCCCGGCCATCTGGTAACCTGCCTCCTTGCTTCCCGCCTCCACCTTGAAAAGGATCTCCATGCGCCTCCGACCCCTTGTGCTTCTCGCCAGCCTCCTCGCCGCCGGAGCGGCCCTGGAGGCCTGCACCAACCTGCTCGTAACCAAGGGCGCGAGCAAGGACGGCTCGACGATGATCACCTATTCGGCCGACAGCCATACGCTGTACGGCGAGCTCTACTTCAAGCGGGGCAGCCGCCACCTGGCCTCCGAACTGCGCGACATCATCGAATGGGACACAGGCAAATTCCTGGGCCGGATTCCCGAAGCCCCCGTCACCTATACGCGAGTCGGCAACATGAACGAGTTCCAGGTGGTGATCGCCGAGACCACCTACGGCGGCCGGAAAGAGCTCAATGGTCCTAGCGGCATCGTGGACTACGGCAGCCTCATGTACATCGCCCTGGAGCGCGCCAAGACCGCCCGGGAGGCCATCCAGGTGATGACCAGCCTGGCGGATACCTATGGCTACGCCTCCGTCGGCGAAAGCTTCTCCATCGCCGATTCCAATGAAGTCTGGATCCTCGAAATGATCGGCAAGGGCAAGGGCCAGATTGGCTCCCTTTGGGTGGCCTACAAGCTGCCGGACGGCACCATCAGCGCCCATGCCAATCAGGCCCGCATCCGCCAGTTCCCCCAGGACGATCCCAAGAACGCCCTCTTCAGCAAGGACCTGATCTCCTTCGCCCGGGAGAAGGGCTGGTTCAAGGGGCAGGACAAGGCCTTCAGTTTCGCCGACACCTATGCGCCCCTCAGCTTCGGCGCCCTGCGGGCCTGCGAGGCCCGCGTGTGGAGCATCTTCAACCGGGCCGCCAAGAGCCAGAAGATCTCCATGGACTTCGTGAAGGCCGAAAAGGGCGCCAAGCCCATGCCGCTCTTCGTCAAGCCTGATCAGAAGGTGGACGTGCGCGATGTCATGGAGTTGATGCGCGATCACTTCGAGGGCACCGACTTCGACATGACCAAAGATGTGGGGGCCGGCCCCTACAAGCTGCCCTACCGCTGGCGGCCCATGGGTTTCAAGATCGATGGCCAGGACTACGTCCACGAGCGGGCCATCAGCACCCAGCAGACCGGGTTCTCCTTCGTAAGCCAGAGCCGCTCCTGGCTGCCGGATCCCGTGGGTGGCGTGCTCTGGTTCGGCGTGGACGACACCTTCACCACGGTCTATGTGCCCATCTCCTGCGGCATCAAGGAGGCCCCCAAGGCCTTCGCCGAAGGCACCGGCAATTTCAACGAGTTCAGCTGGGATAGCGCCTTCTGGACCTTCAACTTCGTCTCGAACTACACCTACACCCGCTGGAGCGACATGATCGTCGAGGTCCAGAAGGTGCAGCGCGAATTCGAGGGTGGCTACCTCACGGACCAGGCCGAAGTGGATCGCACCGCCCTCGATCTCTACAAACAGAATCCCGGCTTGGCCAAGGACTATCTCACCCAGTACGCCGCCAAGAACACGGGGCAGTTGATGGCCCGCTGGAAGAAGCTGGGCGAGTTCCTCATCTGGAAGTACCTGGATGGCAACGTGCGCAACGAAAAGGGTGAGGTCACCCATCCCAAGGCCCCCGAGGACTGGCTCCGCTGCATCGTCAAGGACCATGGCGATGTCATCAAGGTGAAGAAGGTGGAGGGGTTGGTTCCGGACGAGGATTAGTCCCGGGGCTGAAAACCTGCGGTTTCCAGAGAGAAGGCCCCGCGCAGCGGGGCCTTTGCTTTTCACTTGGCTGGACCGGTCTTGGGCGTGATCCGGTTGACGCCACCCGGAGGAAGGTGGCATTCCGATGCGATTGCTGCGACCCTTCAAGGAAAATCGCAGGACTGGTCTTTTCCCCAGGCTCCAGGAAGGAGCAAGGATGAACGAAACCGACCTCAAACTCACCCTGGCCTGGATCGCCGCGCTGGGATCCTTCGTGGCCGCCTTGTTCAACCACTTCAGCAAGCGGGCGACGGAACAGGAGCTGGCGGAGCTGAAGGACCGCCTGGACCAGGCAGGAAAGGACCGGGATGCCCGCCGGGACTATGAATACGAGGCCAGGAAGAAGCTCTATGAAGCCTGCGAGCCCCTCATCTTCCAGGGAGTCGAACTCGCCGAGAGGGCCCTGGTTCGCATCCAGGGCCTGGCGCGGACCGCCTCCCAGGGCAGCCTCGAACCGGGGAAGAACAGCTGGCTGGAGATCGACGAGTACTACCTGCACTCGACCATCTACTACCTGCTGGCGCCCCTTGCCATCCAGCGGCTGCTCCGGGAGCGCCTAACCCTGCTGGACCAGAGCCTCGATCCCCGCATCCGGACCAGCTACCAGCTTCTGAGGGAAGCCTTCGCCGCTCCCACCCAGGATTTCCGGCTGGCCGAGATGCGCCCCAACCTTCCCTACGACCCGCATGGAGAGCACGTACCCGCCAAGGAGACCGAGGACCCTGCTCAATATTCTTGGCAGGGACTTGCCCAAGGAGAACTCGAGAACATGGTCGACAAGCTGATTCCGAGGGACCTGCAGGGCCGCTACCTCAGCTTTGGGGAGTTCCAGAGGCTGATGGCCGAGAAGAAGCATCGAGAGGCCTTCCAGCCCATCCTCAAGCTGTTCTCCCGTTTCCATCCGCGGCTCAAACCCATCTTCTGGAGAATCCTCCTGGCCCAGGCGCATTGCTATGCCCAGCTCGGCGCGCTCCACCAGGGTCTCGGCTGGACCGAACTCCGGGAAGCCGAGTTCGATTGGCGGAGCCCGGGAGACCGGGAATCGGCCACCGGCGGTGAGGCCTTGCAGGCCGCCAGGGCCTACCTCCAACTCCGCGCTCCCAAGCTGTTCCGGGGAGAACCCCCGGTCTAGTCAACCTCGCGCCCCAGCGGGAGTTGTGACCTCCACGAATCCACAGCCTGTGGGATCATGGCCGGTTCTCAGAGGTTCCCATGCATCGCCCGGATCCCCATTCCTATTACGATGCCGCCCAGCCCAAGGCCCGGCGCCTGCGCCTGAAGCTGGGGGTGGATTTTGCCACCAAGCGGATCCATGGGGAGGTGGTGCTGGAGTTCGGGTCCACCCTGAAGGGCCCCCTGGACCTGGATACCAAGGGCCTGGACATCCACAGCGTCCAGGTGCCGGGCCATGGCCCCATCCCTTGGGAGCTGGACGAACCCGACGCCATCCTGGGTAGCCGCCTGCGGCTCGACACGCCCGCAGGGGCCCAGGAAGTGGTCATCAGCTATGCAACCGGTCCTGACGCCATGGCCCTTCAGTGGCTGGAGCCCGAGCAGACCGAAGGCAAGGTCGCCCCCTACCTCTTCAGCCAGTGCCAGCAGATCCATGCCCGCACCCTGGTGCCTTGCCAGGACACGCCGGTGGTCCGCGTGGCCTACCAGGCCGAAGTGTCCGTGCCCGAAGGCCTCACGGCGGTGATGTCCGCGGGTCCCGCCGGGGATGAGGCCCTCGCCAATGGCCGCCACCTCTACCGCTTCACTATGCCCCAGCCCATCCCCTCGTACCTGCTGGCCCTGGCCGTGGGCCGCCTGGAAGCCCGCGACCTCAGCCCCCGGGCCCGGGTCTGGGCCGAGCCGGAAACCGTGGCCGCCGCCGCCTGGGAGTTCGCGGGCGTGGAGGACATGATCCTGAAGGCCGAGGCGCTCTTCGGCGCCTACCCCTGGGACCGCTACGACATGCTCGTGCTGCCGCCCTCCTTCCCCTATGGCGGCATGGAGAACCCGCGCATGACCTTCCTCACGCCCACTCTGTTGGCGGGAGACCGCAGCCTGGTGGACGTGGTGGCCCACGAGCTGGCCCACAGCTGGACCGGCAATCTGGTCACCAACGCCAGCATGGAGCACTTCTGGCTGAACGAAGGCTTCACGGTCTGGGCCGAGCGGCGGATCCTCCGCATCCTCCATGGCGATGATGCTGCGGCCCTGGGCTGGGCCATGGGCCAGAAGGCCCTGGAGGACAGCCTGGAACGGTTCAAGGACCAGCCCCAACTCACGGTCCTGCGCATGCACCTGGAGGGCATCGATCCGGACGAGGCCTTCTCCAGCATCCCCTACGAGAAGGGCGCACGGCTGGTGGCGGCCCTGGAGCAGGAAGTGGGCGAGGAACGCTTCCTCCGCTTCCTCAGGGACTACATGGACGCCTTCCGCTTCACGTCCATCACCACCGAACAATTCTGCGCCTTCGTGGCCGCGAAACTGCCAGGCGCTCTGGAAGCCATGCAGGCCGATGCCTACCTGAACAAGCCGGGCCTGCCGGATACCGCGCCGGAATTCCGGAGCCTGCAGCTGGACACCCTCACGGCCCTCGCCGACAGCTGGGTGGACGGCGGCCGCCCCACCGACCAGCAGATCGCCTCCTGGAAACCCGCAGAGTTGCAGGTCTTCCTCCAGAAGCTGCCGCGCCAGCTATCCCAGGCGGACTGTGCCTGGCTGGATGGGCACTTCCAGCTCATGGGTCGAGGCAACCACGAGATCCTGGTGGAGTGGCTGACGCTGGCCGCCGCTGCGGACTACGAGCCCGCCTTTCCCCGCATCCGCGAAGTGCTGCTGCGGGTGGGGCGCATGAAGTACCTGCGACCCCTCTATGGCGCCCTCGGTCTCCATGCCGGCACCCGCACCCTGGCCCGGGAAATCTTCGCCGCCGCCAGCCCCGGCTACCACGGTCTGTCACGCCGTGTCGTCGCCTCAGTGCTGGATCAATATCAGGCCTGAAAAAAATGCGGAACACAGAGGACGCAGAAAACCACAGAGGACACAGAGAAAAAGCCCAGGTGGTGCACTCATCTTGATGTCATTGCTGTTCTTTTTTTGCAGTTCTCTGTGTCCTCTGCTGCCCTCTGTGTTCCGGCTTTGCCTGAGTTCCTAAAGCCCGATTTGTGACCCGGTTCAGACCCGACTTCCCGAAGATGGAGCAGGTCCCCAACCCCCAGGAGTCTCCATGTCCCACGGATCCGAACCCCAGGAGATCAAGGGTCTGCCCGAGAACGCGCGGCGGGCCCTGGCGCCCGGCGAAGCCTACGTGCCCTTGGTGCCCCAGGACGGGATGCCGGAGACCACAACCCGGGCCATCGTCCTGGGCCTCATCTTCTGCGGCATCTTCAGCATGGCCGCCGCCTACCTGGCCCTGAAGGTTGGCCAGGGCATCGAGGCCGCCATTCCCATCGCCATCCTGGCCGTGGGCCTGAGCCGCTTCTTCCCCCGGAAGAGTACGATCCTGGAGAACGTCATCATCCAGAGCATCGGCGCCAACAGCAGCCACGTGGTGAGCGGCGCGGCCTTCACCATCCCGGCCCTCTACGTCCTGGCCAACACCCCGGGCAGCGGCGTGCCTAACCCGACCCTGTGGCAGGTCTGCCTGGTGAGCTTCCTGGGCGGCTGCATCGGCATCCTCTTTATCCTGCCCCTGCGCCACCACTTCATGGTCGAGAACCACGGCATCTTCCCCTGGCCCGAGGCCACGGCCACGGCCGAGATCCTGGTCACCGGGGAGAAAGCCGGCAATCAGGCCACAGAGCTGGCCGTGGCCGCGGGCATCGGCGCCCTGTATGACAGCCTCACCAGCATCTTCCGGGTCATGGGCGAAAACCTCACCCTCAAGAGCGTGTGGATCGGCACCGCCCTGCGGGAGAAGTTCCTGGCCTTCAACTTCCTCAACAATGCCGCGACGCTGGGCATCGGCTACATCATCGGCCTGCGTTACAGCGCCGTCATGGCCGCCGGCTCCATCTTCAGCATGTTCGTGCTGGTGCCCCTCTTCCACGCCATCGGCCAGCATGTGCCGGTGGTCATTGCCCCGGGCACCAGGCTCATCGCCGACATGAGCCCCGAGCAGGTCTTCTTCTCCTACATCCGCATCATCGGCGTGGGCGCCATCGCCGGGGCCGGCGTCATGGGCGTGCTGGCTTCCATGCCCAACATGATCCGCTCCATCATCAGCAACATGAAGGCCCTGCTGGCGGGCGAGCAGCCCGGCGCCGAAGCCGTTGTCGTCAAACGCACGGACCGCTCCCTGCCCGGCGGCATGATCGCTGCGGGCCTGGTGGCCTGTGCCATCGGCATCCTGCTGTTCCTCTCCTTCGGCCTGGGCATCAAGCAGGCCCTGGTGCCCGCCCTGGTCGCCACGATCGTGATCATGGTCATCGCCTTCTTCTTCGCCCCCGTGGCGGCCCGGGCCATCGCCACCATCGGCACCAACCCCATTAGCGGGATGACCATGCTCACCCTGGTGATCACCGGCGGCCTGATGCTGAAGCTCCACTTCTCCGGCGGCTACGGCATGTTCCTCACCATGATGGTGGGCGGCATCGTGTGTACGGCCCTGGCGGCTTCCGGCGCCTTCAGCACGGACCTCAAGATCGGCCACTGGATCGGCGCCACCCCGGCCCGGCAGATCGCCTGGAAGTTCGTGGGCACCTTGGTGGCGGCCCTCTTCACCGGCCTCGCCATGTGGCTGCTGGCCAACCAGAAGCTGCCGGACGGCGCCTACGCCATCGGCACCAACGCCCTGCCTGCCCCCCAAGCCAGCGCCATGAAGGCCATCCTCGAGGGCATCTTCGGCACCGTGTCCATGCCCCTGCGCTGGTACGCCTTCGGCCTCGGCATCATGCTCTCCATCGTGCTGCGCATGGTCGAATTGCCCGCCCTGGGCTTCGCCCTGGGCATGTATCTGCCCATCGAGCTGAACACGCCCCTCTTCCTGGGCGGGCTCATGTCCTATTGGGTGAATCGGCCCAAGCAGGGCACCAGCGAGGCCGATGCCAAGGCCCGGGAGAACCGCGGCGTCCTCATCGCCAGCGGCCTCATGGCCGGCGGCGCCATCATGGGCGTCATCGCCGCGGCCGTGAAGGCCAAGGACACCTGGCGGGACGGCTTCCCGGTCCTCACCCTCCATCAGGCCGAAGGCCCCCTGGGCGAGTGGATCGGCCTTGGGGCGCTCATCGCGCTATGCCTATATGTCGTCGTCTACAGCCGAAGGGCCAAGGGTGAGGCGTAAGGAGCGAGGCCTTTACTACGAATTCATCGAGTGTTGACTTCCTTGAAAGCACTTGGAATCGACCCATCACGCCTTCTGCATGCGACCTCGCCGATGACAATCAGATGGCTGTGATTCAGAGTAACGGTTTGAATCAGCATTCGGGAAGCGACGACAGATTGTCCTCCACGGAGGAGTCGCGCTGGGTCGAGAGATAGATGGACGACTGGCCGGCGACAACATACACACTGGCCCGGCTCCCATCGGCACCCATTACGAAGAATTCGTTGCCACGGCCGATGGACAAAATGCACTCCGCTTCGGTGATATTGAATGATTCGCCAGTGGTCAGGTTCGTCCCGCCAACCCGTCGGATGCGGCCATCCTGTTTGTGAATACAGGTGACTTGGAAAAGAGGATCCATCGCTGCCGTCGTGAAGAAATCGACCATCTTTGAAGCCAGGAATTGCGGGCGCTCAACGTGTATGGAATGACCCGTATTGGCCAGGAACAGGCTGCGGCCCGGCGTCACGACCATCCGATTCGCCAAGTCCCGTGTTGCATCAAAGATATTGGCACCTCTGTAGTTGTCATCCTGTGCTGCACTTAGCAACTGCAGGACAGTGTTCAATTCATACCGAAACTTGCTATTGCTGTCTTCTCGGTCGACTTTGTCGACGTGGCTAAAAATGAGTTGTTCGGCGGACAAGCGCCAATGCCACTGCCGGAAGTTCGTGTTGTAGATTTCTCGCCGGCCGATCCGAGACGCCAGAATGTGCGTCGCCCGGAACGGCCAGTCCTTCCAATACCACGTGTCTGGTTGTGTCCATGGCAACAGAGCGTCATCCAGTTTCTTATCGTAGACTGCGTTGAAGTGATCGGCGCGTGAGGAGAGTTTCTCTGGGTCGTCTGCTGCGGCCATGCATCTTCCAGGGGCCACACTTTTCAAGACGTCGTTGATCATTGGTGCCCACACCGACGCTGCGCTCCAGGACACAATCGCGTTGAGCCACGCGCTCTCCGTGAAGACGCGCCGTCCGAGGCGCAGACCCAGATTCCCCCCGAGACTGCCGCCGATCACTCCCGCAAAGCGATTCTTGATCGGAGTGATCTGGTCCAGAGCGTTTACAAAAGCGACGACGAAGTTCTCCGTGAAATCCAGAATCGGTGTCTGTAAGGGTGTGTGTGAGCCCAGACCGCCGGGCCATGAGGTGTCACTCGACGGCGCCACATCCTTATGAGGAAAGGTTTGCGCATAGCCGTTGTTCGGCAGGTCGACCGAGATGATGGAATACTTCTTGCCGATGGCGAGGCCAGCCATATGCAGTTGAGGAATGATCGCGGCTGCCTCATCCGCGCTGGAGCAATCGCCATGAAGAAACAAGATCACTTCGTGTCCATCGGGAACGTGTGGTGTCGGGTCTGGCGGAAGTGCGCGAGAGTCTGGAGGATCTGGTGCCGGTGCGGTGTCCTCGACCGCCGATGCAATGTAAAATCGCGTGTTCAGCGTTACGCTTGGCGCGCCCGGTAAGTTGGACGCGGCCGTAACCGAAATCTCGTGCTGCTCAAATGGCAACGTCGGGACATTCACCGGCCGATGTGGCGTGTCGTCCTCGGCGGAAACGGCGATCCATCCCAATTCGCTGCGCAGTGCGACTCGCTGCGACACCGGTCCTCGCAACGCCCAAGCGACACCGTAAGCGCGATCGAGTGCGAGGCGCACTGCGCCGATGACGGAGGCAGGGAGTGGCTGCGCCTCGCCGTCAGCGATCAGCGCCGTGTTGGTCTTCGCGATGAGTGTTGCATCATTCACTGGCGCGCTTTGGAGTTTGCCGTAGGCGATACGGCCTGTCACCGCGAGATCGGCCAGCGCATTGCCGAGTTCCTCATCCCCTGGCCGCAACACGGATCCGCGTTGCGCTCGGTAGTAGGCTACCGCCGCAAGGGTCAGGATGTCGTCCGGTTTCATCAACTGAGCGGCTTGGCGCAGCGAGTCGATCAGACGGTTTTCGTTCCACGGCTCGACAAATCGCGGTGGTGGCATGACTGGCGAAGGTGGGTCCGGTTGGGGTGGATCTGGTGGAGGCTGGATCATGACGCTCAATCTCATGGCACTCTCCCTGTACTTGCTATTTTTGGGACCCACGAAAGCCGTGAATGACGATAGTCCGTATTGTGCGGGTCCGCGTCAACATTCTCGGTGTTGGTCAAAATCACTTCGCGGCAGGGCGCCTGCGATCCGCACGCTGCGCTTCGCGACGGATCCCCTCGGCCCCGGGGAAGACGCGGCCCAACGCCGCGTTGAACAGGGGCCAGCGGTCACCCAACTGGTTGGCGAAGTCCGTGGAGCTTGCCGCTCTCGTCAGTGAGGTCACCCGGCTCCTGACTGATCTCTCCCAGGGAGCGCTCGATCCCGAGCACCCTGCCAGGCGTTCAGGCAACGAGTAGCTTCTTGCGCTTGGATTGGATGGGGGGCCAGCCGCTCAACCCTCTGCTTTGGCCTTCCGGTCTGTGGCCAGCAGGAGGTAGAAGGCCGGCACGACGAAGAGGGTGAACAAGGTGCCGATGGACAGTCCGGTGAAGATCACCAGGCCCATGGCCCGCCGGCCCGCGGCGCCGGCGCCACTGGCGATCACGAGGGGGAAGACGCCGAGGACCATGGCCGCGGTGGTCATGAGGATCGGACGCAGCCGGATGGCGGCGGCTTCGGTGACGGCCTCGAGTTTGGACTTCCCGCTCAGCTGGAGCTCGTTGGCGAACTGGACGATGAGGATGCCGTGCTTGCTGATGAGTCCCATCAGGGTCACCAGGCCCACCTGGGTGTAGATGTTCAGGGTGGCGAGCCCCAGGTTGATGAAGATCAGGGCGCCGAACAGGGCCATGGGCACGGAGACGAGGATGATGAGCGGATCCCGCAGGCTGTTGAACTGCGCCGCCAGGGCCAGGAACACGATGAGGATGGCGAAGCCGAGGGTCACAATGAAGCCCCCTGATTCCTTCATGAACTGCCGGGAGACCCCCGAGTAATCGGATTCGTAGCCAATGGGGGCGGCCTCCCGAAGGGCTTTGCGGAGGAAGTCCAGCACTTCGGCCTGGGAGTAGTTCGGCGCGAAGACGCCGGAGACCGTGGCGGAATTCAGCTGCTGGAACCGCTTGATGGCTTGGGGCACCACCTCCCGTTTCAGAGAGGCCACAGTGGAGGCGGGCAGCACAGTGCCGTCCGGGGCCTTGATGTAGTAGTCCAGCACCTGGTCCGAATTGAGCCGGTCCACCTGAAGCACCTGGGGGATTACCCGGTACGAGCGGCCGGCGATGGAGAAGTAGTTGACGTAGCCGCCGCCCAAGGCACCGCCAAGGGCATCTCCCAGATTTTGCTGAGTGAGCCCCAGAGACGTGACCATGTCCCGGTCGATCACCACCGTGTCCTGGGGCTTGTCGACCTTCAGATCGGAATCCACGAAGAAGAACATGCCGCTGGCCTGGGCCTTGTCGGCCACGGATTTCGCCACCAGATCCAGCTTGGCGAAGGGTTCGGTGGTCTTGATGACGAACTCCACCGGCAGCCCGAAGGCTCCCGGCAGGGAGGGCGGCTGGAAGATGGCCACCCGGGCTCCAGCGATGGATCCCCAGGACTGCTGGAGGCCCATCATCACCTCGTCCGCGCTGTGCTTGCGCTTGTCCCAGGGCACCAGGATCAGTCCGGCGAAGGCCGATCCCGCATTGGTGAACTGGAACATCTGCTCGAATTCCGGGAGCTTGCGGCACCGCTCGAAGACCTGGTCCGCGTAGGTCTGCATCTGCTGAACCGTGGCGGTGGGCGGGCCCTGGATCTGGCACATGATGAAGCCCTGGTCCTCCTGGGGGGCCAGTTCGGATTTGGATGTGCGGAACAGGAACACCGTGCCCCCCAGCAGGAGGAGGCCCATGACCACCGTCACCCAGGGAGTCCGGAGGGTGCTCGCGAGGATGCGCTGGTAGTGGCCGTGGAACCACTCGAACTGGCCATCGATGAACTTCACGAAGGCCCCGCTGTCCTGCTCCTTCTTGAAGAAGCGCCCGCACATCATGGGTGACAGCGTGAGGGCCACCACCCCGGACACCGCCACAGCCCCGGCCAGGGTGAAGGCGAATTCGGTAAAGAGGCTCCCCGTGAGGCCGCCCTGGAAGCCGATGGGCACGTAGACCGCCACCAGGACCACGGTCATCGCGAGGATGGGGCCGGCCAGTTCCCGGGCCGCCTGTATGGAGGCCTCGAAGGGTGTCTTGCCTTCCCGCATGTGCCGGTCGGCGTTCTCCACCACGATGATGGCGTCGTCCACCACCAGTCCGATGGCCAGAACCAGCGCCAGCAGGGTGAGCAGGTTGATGGAATAGCCGAGAACCAGCATCACGAAAAAGGTGCCCACCAGGGACAGCGGCATGGCGATCACCGGCACCGCCACCGCCCGGAAGGTCCCCAGGAAGAGGAAGATCACGATGGTGACGATGACCAGTGCCTCCAGCAGGGTCTTCACCACTTCCGTGATGGAGGTGTTGATGAAGTTCGTGGCGTCATAGACGATCTCACCGCGGAGGCCCGTGGGCAGCTGCTGCTGGATCTCCGGGAAGCCCTGCCGGACCCGCTTGGCCACCTCGAGGATGTTGGCCTCGGGGGCCACCTTGATGCCGATGAATACGGACTTCCCGCCGTTGAAGGAGACGTTGAAAGAATAGTCGTCCGCCCCCAGTTCCACGGTGGCCACGTCCTCCAGCCGCACGATGGCGCCCCCGCTTTGGCGGATGGCCAGCCGCTTGAATTCGTCCACAGTGTGCAACCCCGTGGAGGCCGCGAGATCCACGGTCACCATCTGGCCCTTCGTTGATCCCACCGCGGACAGGAAATTGTTGGCCTGCAGGGCCTGGGTGACATCCGCGGCGGTGATACCGAAAGCGGCCATGCGGCGGGGATCCAGCCAGGCCCGCAGGGCGAACTGCCGGGCCCCCAGGATCTCGGCAGTCTGAACCCCGGGAATGGAATCCAGCCTGGGCTTCACCACCCGTTCCAGGTAGTCCGTGATGTTGTTGGTGGGCAGCACCTCGCTGTAGAAACCCATGTACATCGCATCGGTGTTATCGCCCATTTGTACCGTGATCACCGGCTGCTGGGCCTGGGGAGGCAGCTGGTTCTTCACCGCGTTCACCCGGGTCGTGATCTCCGTGAGGGCCTTGTTGGCGCTGTAGTTCAACCGGAGCGTGGCCGTGATGGTGGACTGGCTGTTCTGGCTGGAGGAGGACAGGTAGTCGATGCCCTGGGCCTGGGCGATGGAGGATTCCAGCGGCTGGGTGATGAAGCCCCCCACCGTGTCCGCGTCCGCGCCGTAGTAGGCGGTGCTGATGGTCACCACCGCGTTCTCGGTCTTGGGGTACTGGTTCACGGGCAGGTTGAAGATGGACCTCAGGCCCAGCACCAGGATGAAGAGGCTCACCACGGTCGCCACGACCGGCTTACGAATGAAGACGTCCGTGAAGTTCATGGGCGGCGCCTCACCGTTCCTGGGGCCTGGGGTGGGGATCGTTGGAGGGCTGGACCTGGTTATCCACCGCCAGGGGCGTGCCGTTCCTCAGCTTCAGGCCTCCGCTGGTGACCACCAGATCTCCGGGCTTGAGGCCCTTGAGGATGGCCACCTGATCGCCTCTGGTGGCGCCCGTGGTCACGAAGACCTGCTGGGCCTTGTAGCCGGCAGCGCCCTCGCCCTTGGCGAGGAACACGACGGCGCCATAGGGGTTGAAGGTGATGGCGGTCTGGGGAAGGGTGAGGTTCATGGCGCGGCTCCCCACATCCAGCGTGAGGTTGGCGAACATTCCGGGAATCAACTGGCGGCCCGGATTGGGAAAGGTGGCTTCTACTTGGACGTTGCGGGTATTCGCCTCGACCTTGGGGTTCACCGTGGTCACCTTCCCGGTGAAGGTCTTGTCCGGGAACGCGTCCAGGGTGGCTTCCACCTTCTGCCCCAGCCGGACTTGGCCTGCATCCCGCTGGGGCAGGAAGAAGTTCACGTACACCTGGTCCAGTTGTTGGAGGGTGACCACGCTGGTTCCGGGGTTGAGGTAGACACCCAGGCTGGTCCCCACGATGCCCACCCGCCCTGGGAAGGGCGCCACCAGGTGTTTCTTGGCCACCACGGCCTTCTGGGACTGCACCGCCGCATCCTTGGCTTTGAAGTCGGCCTCGGCCGTTTCGAAATCCGCGGCGCTCAAGATCTTCGCCTCAAACTGATCCAGGGCCCGGCGGAGGGAGGCCTTGGCCAGCGCCGCGGCGGCTTGGAGTTGCACCAGCTGGCCCGTTTCAGCCTTGTCATTCAGGCTCACCAGGGGCGCGCCCAGGCGCACTTCCGACCCGGGCGTCACGTCGATTCGCATGACCACGCCGGACACTTCGAAGGCGAGATCTGCACCTTGGCGGGCCCGGACGGTGCCCACGGCTCGAAGGGATGGCTGCCAGGCCTCCTCTCTCACCGTGGACAGGGTGACCGTCTGGGGCGGCTCGCCTCCAGCGGCCGCGGCCCTGCCGGCCATGATGCCCTTGAAGATGTTGAACCCGGCCAGTAGCCCCAGAAACAGGACCACCGAAAGAATCATCACGATCATGCGCTTGCGGGTGCTCGGCGCGGGGGGGGCGGCTTCATCCATCGGGTGTTCGCTGTCCATGACTGGATCTCCTATCCCGTACCCGGCCTAGAGAGGCAGGAACAAGGTAATGGATTCCGTTCACGCATGTCATGTGGATAGTTCTTCGGACCACTACGGTAAGCAGGCGTTTCTTTGTGGCCTTCGTGACTTCTCGGTCCCGGTTTCACCGATCCGCAAGGCAAAATGAAATCCTGTGGTGGTTCCTTTTCTTTTAAGTTTCCAGGCATCCGAGAAGCTCCCTCGCCACACCCGGAGTGCCCACGACCAGGTTCCCGCTCTCGAACCAGCCCTGGCCGCCCTGCCAATCGGTGATGACGCCACCGGCCTCCTGCACCAGCAGCACGCCGGCGGCGAGGTCCCAGGGCTTGAGGCCCAGCTCGAAGTAGCCGTCGAAGATGCCGCAGGCCACATGGGCCAGATCCAGCGCGGCGCTGCCGGCGCGGCGGATGCCCTTGGCCCGGGGGAAGACACGGCCCAGCGCCGCGTTGAAGAGGGGCCAGCGGTCCCCCAGCTGGTAGGCAAAGCCGGTGGCCAGGAAGGCGCCGTCGAGCTCCGCTTGCTGCGACACGCGCATGGGCTGGCCGTTCCAAGTGGCACCCTGGCCCCGCACCGCCAGGAAACAGTCCTCCCGCAGGGGATCCAGCACACAGCCCACCACCGGGCCAGTTGCATCCCACAGAGCCACGGACACGCACCAGTGGGGGAAGCCCTGGACGAAGTTCAGGGTGCCGTCCAGGGGGTCGACGATCCAGCGGCACTCCGTGTCTCCAGAGGCACCGCCCTCTTCGCCAACGAAACCGTACAGGGGAAAGCGGGCGGCCAACTCGGCGCGGATCGCGGCCTCGGCCTCGCGGTCGGCCTCACTCACCACATCGTTCTTGGTCTTCTCGGTGATGGTGGCGGGATCGAGCTGGCGGAAGTAGCCCAGCAGCACCTTGCCACCGGCCTGGGCGGCAGCCACACAGGCCTCTCGTTGCGCTTCGAACATGGTCACCGTCCTGTACCAAAGTCTGCCATGACGGCCTCGGCACGGCGCTTGAGGGTGCGGATCATGACCGGGAAGACGAACCAGTGGAAGGGCAGCGACAGGTACCAGTACAGCAATCCCAGCAGGCCTCGGGGTTCGAAAAACGCCGTCTGTTCCAGCCGCGAGCCGGGCCCCTCGGGCCGCACCGTGAACTGGAGCCAGGCATGGCCGTCCAGCCTCATTTCGGACCGGAGCCGCACCAGGTGGTCCGGTTCCAGAGCTTCCACCCGCCAGAAGTCCACCGGGTCGCCCACCCGCAGTTCCCGCGGGTGCCGCCGGCCCCGGCGCATGCCCATGCCGCCCACGAGGCGGTCCAGCATCCCCCGCAGCTGCCAGAGCCAGTTGCCTCCAGGCCAGCCGTTTTCGCCCCCCAGGGCGCAGAGGGCCTGGAACACCAGGTCGGGCCGGGCCTTCACGTGGCGGGAATGGCGCTCGAGCAGCATCCCCTCGTGGGCGCCCAAGGCCCGCCCCTCGGGCTCGCCCGCGAGGCTGGAGGCCCAGGTGGTCTCCACCGCATCCTCGTCCAGGCGCTGCAGGGCCAGGGCCAGGGCCTCGCGGTAGGCCATGGGGCGCACCCGGAAAACCTCCAGGGCACGGGGATCCTTAACCACCACCTCGGTGTTCATGCCTTCGATGAGGGGGCCGGCCAAGGCGATGGGGATGGGCGTCACCAGATCCACCCAGAGCACCGAAAGCACGGGCAGGGGTACCCTCATGGGAATGATCCAGCGGCGCAGGTCCCGGGCTTCGGCGTAGCCCAGCATCATCCGGCGGTAGTCGAGGACATCCTGGCCGCCGATCTCGAAGATCCCTGCCACGTCCGGATGTTCGAGGGCCTCGGTGAGGTAGGCCAGCACATCCCTCACGCCAATGGGCTGGCAGCGGGTGTTCACCCATCGCGGGGTGATCATCACCGGAAGCCGCTCGGTCAGGTGGCGGATCATCTCGAAACTGGCGCTGCCGCTGCCCACGATCACGGCAGCCCGGAATTCCAGCACCGGCACGCCCGCAGACCCCAGGGCAGTGCCTACCTCATGGCGGCTGGCGAGGTGATCGCTGCGGTGGCCACTCGAATCACCCAGGCCGCCCAGGTAGATGATCCGGCGCACACCGGCCTTGGCGCAGGCCTGGGCGAAAGTCTCGGCCTGGTGCAGGTCCCGGCCCCTGAAATTGGGCCGATCCTCCCCCATGGCATGCACCAGGTAGTAGGCCTGGTGCGCGCCTCGCAGCGCCGCCTCCAGCTCCTCGGCGTGGGATACGTCCCCCTGGACCACCTCGACCCCGGGCCAGGGCCGCCCCGCCAGCCGGTCCACGTTGCGCGCGAGGCAGCGCACCCGGTGGCCGGCTCGCAGCAGCCGAGGCATGAGCCGGCCCCCGATGTAGCCCGTGGCCCCGGTCACCAGGATGAGGGGTTTCCCGGGGTTCATCAGCTCGGAGCCCGTGGGTTTGGTTCCACTCACGCGGGCACCAGGTCCGCGAAGACGAAGCCATCCCGCTCCACCACCTCGCCGGGCCCCACCGGCACGGGATGGCGGAACATGGGGCCGTCCCAGGCGAAGGTGTGGAATTCGCCCCGTTCGCCGCAGGGATCCACCGTGGGGGGGAATTCGGCCAGCAGTTGTTCATCAAAGCCGCGACCCGCAAAGCCGGGTGCGAGGGCCCTGGGATCCACACAGACCAGGGTGGCCTTCAATCCCCCGGTCACCATGTCCCGGGCGAGGGTGGCCGTTTCTGGATTCCAGATGGGGAAAACTGCCTTTAGACCCGTTCCTGCGAGGTTCTGGATGCGGTAGTCGCGGACATCCTCCAGGAAAAGATCCCCGAAGGCCATGACTTCGATGCCCTGCGCCACGGCCTTGATGCAGACCTCCGCCATGCGGGCCTGATAGTCCTCATTGGAGCAGGGCCAGGGCAACGGCACCTTCCAGAGTGGCAGGCCGACCGCCTCGGCCTGGGCCTCCAACAGGGCTTCGCGCACCCCATGCATGGCCACCCGCTCGAAGGCGAAGTTGGTCGTGGTCAACAACCCAACGACCTCCACCTCCCCTTGTTGCCTCAGCGCGTGCAGGGCCCAGGCGGCGTCCTTGCCGCTGGACCAGCTCAGCAGAGCCTGGGGTCGTGTCATGGGATCTCCGGTTTCAGTATGAGCCTGGCAAATCCTGACGAATTTGGTAAACTTTATCGGGAGCCCGCCATGCCCAAGGTCATCAACATCGAACCCACACCCAACCCGGATGCCCTCAAGTTCCTGGTGCACCCGGCCATCCTCAAGGCCGGGTCCCGTTCCTTCAAGGATTTCGGCGCGGCGGTGGGCGATCCCCTGGGCTCCTGCCTCTTCGGCCTGGGTCGGGTGACCTCGGTGTTCTACATGGACCGCTTCGTCACCGTGAACAAGGAACCCTCGGCCGAGTGGAGCGATCTCATCGACCCCATCTGTGAAGCCATCGAGGACCTGAAGCTGCCGGACAACGACACCGGCGAGGCCGGGGTCCAGGTCACCGGCGGTGATTCGGAGGCCACCCTGGAGCGCATCAACCACCTGCTGGACACCCGCATCCGGCCCGGCCTGGCCGGGGATGGCGGCGGCCTGGAGGTGATCTCCTTCGATGGCCAGACGCTTGAAATCAGCTACCACGGCGCCTGCGGCTCCTGCCCCTCCTCCACCAGCGGCACCCTGCGCTACATCGAGGGGTTGCTCCAGGAGGAGATCAGTCCCAGCCTCCGCGTGGTCAGCTGGTAGGCCGGGAGTCGGAGGCCTGGCCCCACCCGGGCGCCGGGCGCCTCGGTCATGGCCACAGGCCATGCCGAGTGGAAATCAGTCCGTCGCTCCGCGTCGTCAGCTGGTAGGCCATCACCGAGGGTAGACCTTGCGCCCAGGGAAAAGCTGGGCAACCTAGAGGCAACTTCGGAGACCGAGCAGTGGTGACCAAACCCGTCAAGCGTCGCACCGGCTCCTTGGACCATCTCGCGGCGCTGTCCGATCTGCTCCAGGCGAGCGTGACCGATTCCGCGAAACTGTTCGAGGCTGGCTTGGCGCTGCTGGTGCAGGCCCTCGGGGTGGACCGCGCCCTGCTCACACGGATGACCGGGCTGGGCTACGAAGTCTTCTGGTGGGCCACGGCCCCCGGGGCCAGCATGGATGGCATCTTCGAAGCGCCGGAAAAGGGCTTCTGCCCCTTCGTGGTGGCCCATTCCGAGCGGTCCCTCACCATCAAGGATGCCGCCGCGGAAATCCGCTGGCGCAAATCCCCGGGGTTCCTGGATCTGGGCATCCGCGCCTATGCAGGCGTGGCGCTGAAGGTCGGCGACCAGGCCCACGGCACGCTTTGCGTGCAGCATCACGCGCCCCGGGCTTTCACCCGCGCCGAGTTGGCCCTGCTGAAGACCATGGGACATCTCATGTCCAGGGCCCTGGAATCCGAGAACCTGAAACGGGAGCTTCAATCGGCCCTGGATGCCCTGGAACTCAGCAGCGCCATCGTGGAAGACAGCGCCCTCCTGAGCCGACGCTCGGGCCTGCCAAACCGGAGGTACCTCGACATCTGGCTGCGCTCCTCGTTGTTCATGGCCCGGCGGCGCAGGGAACCCATGGCCCTGGCGCTATGGTCCCAGCCCATGGTAGCGGGCACCAAGGGACGCCTCGCAGCGACCGCGAGCCACCTGCGCGGCGAGGATCTGCTAGTGGAGCTTTCCGCGGATCAGTACCTGCTGCTTCTGCCCCACACCAGCGAAACGGGCGCGGATGTGCTGCTGGCGCGCCTCCGGGAAACGGTGGGACATCACCCCACCGGCGCCGCCTTGTGGCTCCCGGATGGGAAGGACATGACCATGAAGTCGGCTTTGCGCCGTGTCGCCAAAGCCTTTACTGACGCCAATCGCGAAGGGTTGCCGCTTCTCTGGAACCACGGCTGAAGCGGGTGTCTAGGCCTCCGCGCTGGTCGCTGCCCCGCGTCCGTGGGATCATGGAAAGCTCTGGTACGACGGTACGAGCTCGGCTCTTTGGAGGTGGATGTTGGACACTCCGACCCTGGTGAAAGCGGCCCTGAACGCGCTGGATGGACAAGCAGACCCCAGCCGGGAGGATCTGTGCCACTGGTACGAGCTGATGCACCTGGGCCGCATCCTGGATGACAAGGCCCCGAACTATCTGAAGCAGGCCATCGGCTGGTCGTACCACGCACCTTGCGGCGGGCACGACGGGATCCAGCTGGCGGCAGGCCTGGCCTTCCGGCCCGGTCGCGACTTCCTCTTCCCCTACTACCGCGATCTGCTGACCTGCCTGGCCGGAGGCATCACGCCGGAGGAGATCATCCTCAACGGCATCTCGAAGGCCACCGATGTGGCCGGTGCCGGCCGCCACATGAGCAACCATTTCGGCAAGCCCTCCATCGGCATCCAGAACGTCTCCAGCCTCACGGGCAATCACACGCAGCACGCCGTGGGCCTGGCCCGGGCGGTCAAGTACTACGACCGGGAGTCCATCGTGTTCTGCAGCCAGGGTGAGTCCTCGCTGTCAGAAGGCTACTGCTTCGAAAGCATCAACGGGGCGGACCGGGAACAGCTGCCCCTGGTGTTCATCGTCCAGGACAATGGCTATGGCATCTCCGTGCCCAAGCATGACCAGAGCGCCAACGACCACATCTGCGACAACTTCAGCGGTTTCCACAACCTGAGGATCATCAAGTGCAACGGCCTGGATCTGCCGGATTCCATGCGCGCCATGGAAGAGGCCCTGGCCTATGTCCGCACGGGCAAGGGCCCGGCCATGGTCTACGCCACCTGCGTGCGCATCGGCAGCCATTCCAATTCGGACCGGCATGAGCTCTACCGCGACGAAGAGGAACGCGCCGCAGCCAAGGCCAAGGATCCCCTGCCCCGCTTCCGCGCCTACTGCCTGGAACATGGCCTCAGTGAGGAGGAACTGCGCGCCATCGAGATCGACAACCAGGCCCGGTACCTGGCCGCCCATGACAAGGCCATGGCCGCGCCCAATCCGGATCCGGCCAGCATCTACGATTTCGTGATCCCGGAGGGCTGGATTTCTGATCAGTACCCCGAGGGCACCCACCGGAAAGTGGGCCCGACCCTCAGTGTCATCGCGGCCCTGAACCAGACGTTGAAAGAGGAGTTCCGGCACAACCCCGACACCTTCATCTGGGGCCAGGACATGGCCAACAAGGAGAAGGGGGGCATCTTCAACGTATCAAAGGGCCTCCAGCAGGAATTCGGCGAGAAGCGCGTCTTCAACGGGCCCATCGCCGAGGACTTCATCGTCGGAACGGCCAATGGCTTCTCCCGGCTCAACGACAAGATCCGCGTCGTGGTCGAGGGCGCCGAGTTCGCCGACTACATCTGGCCTGCCGCCGAGCAGATCGTGGAGACCAGCCACGACTACTGGCGCAGCAACGGCCAGTTCTCGCCCAACATCACCATCCGCATCGCCTCCGGCGGCTACATCGGCGGCGGCCTCTACCACTCGCAGAATGTCGAAGGCTGGCTCACCACCCTGCCCGGCATCCGGGTCGTCGTGCCGGCCTTCGCGGATGACGCCGCGGGCCTGCTCCGCACGGCCATCCGCAGCCGGGGCACCACCCTCTATCTCGAGCCGAAGTTCCTCTACAACGCGAAAATGGCCCATGCCTTCGTGCCACCGGACTTCGCCGTGCCCTTCGGCAAGGCCCGGGTCCGCCGCGAGGGCACGGACCTCACCATCCTCACCTTTGGCACCCCTGTGCACTTCGCCCTGGAAGCCGCGGCCAAGCTGGAGAAGGAGGATGGGAAGTCCGTCGAGGTCATCGACCTCCGCTGCCTCAGCCCCCTGGATACGGACGCCATCATCAGGTCCGTCAAGAAGACCCACCGGGTGCTGATCGCCCACGAGGACAAGGTCTTCGGCGGCTTCGGCGGCGAGCTGGCGGCTATCGCCGCCTCGGAATGCTTCGTCTGGCTCGACGCCCCCGTGGAGCGGGTGGGCTCGGAATTCACCCCCGTCGGCTTCAGCCGCATCCTCGAGCGCGCCATCCTCCCAAACACCGACAAAGTTCTGGCCGCCGCCCGCAAGGTTCTTTCGTTCTGAACAAAAACAGGTCCACAGATTTCACAGATTCACACAGATTTCTTTCGTCCTTAATCTGTGGAATCTGTGAAATCTGTGGATGAATCAGTTCTCTTTCTCTTGCAAGGAGTCTCCATGCAGTTCGGTCCTTGGGATGTGCAGATCGTCAGCGGGGGCACGTTCAGGCTGGATGGCGGCGCCATGTTCGGCACGGTGCCCAAGGTGGTGTGGAGCAAGGTCTACCCCGCCGACGAGGAGAACCAGATCCTCATGGCCACCAACTGCCTGCTCATCCGTGGCGAAGTGGGCGGCCGGAAGCACGTCATCCTCGTGGACAACGGCAACGGCGACAAGGAGACCGACGACTTCATGGCCCGCTTCAAGTTCGAGGGCCGGGGCGTGCTGGACGCCGGCCTCGCGAAGCATAG
This sequence comes from Holophagaceae bacterium, assembly GCA_025363715.1. Classification (GTDB taxonomy): domain Bacteria; phylum Acidobacteriota; class Holophagae; order Holophagales; family Holophagaceae; genus Geothrix. Next base: position 27,647 of record JANYLR010000078.1, read on the forward strand.
CGTGAGACCCGCGGACATCACCCTCTGCCTCCTGACCCACCTGCACTTCGATCACGCGGGCGGCAGCACCCGCTTCGATGCGAACGGGAAGACCGTCCCCAGCTTCCCCAACGCTCGGTACGTGGTGCAGGCCAAAGATCTCACCGACGCGAAGCATCCCCACCTGCGGGTGAAGGCCAGCTACCTCCCCCAGAACTGGGAGCCCCTGGAGGCCGCGGGCCTCCTCGATACGGTGGCGGGCACGACCGAGGTCCTGCCTGGCATCTCCGTCCGTCCCGCTCCGGGCCACATCGAAGGCCTGCAGAACGTGGTGATCGAGGGAGGCGGCCGACGCCTAGTCTACCTGGCGGATCTCATCCCCACCGCCCGCCACATCCAGCCCGCCTGGGTCATGGGCTACGACCTGGACGTGGTCACCTGCGTCAACGAGCGCCAGAAGCTCCTTGAGGAAGTCACTGGCACCGGCACCATCTGTGTTTTCGAGCATGACCCTGACATCCCCGCAGGCACGGTCAGCCGAGATGCGAAGGGGAAGTACCTGGTGGCGCCGGTCAGCCTATAGGCCTTTCCGTTCCAGCAGCCCATCGCCCTGGCTTGATTCGCGGGAGGCCGAGTCGGCCTATGGACCAGGAAGGGGGTAAATTAGAATAGAATCAGTCGAACCAATTGAAGACAAGGCGGTGGGCATGACTCCAGAAGATCGGGCTTTCCGCGATTTTGCAGAGCTGTCATCAGACTGGTTCTGGGAGCAGGATGCGGAATTCCGCTTTTCCCGTTTTTTTGGTGTTTCCCCCGAGAAACTGTACCGGGCCCAAAGCGATTTCATTGGCAGGCGCCGCTGGGACATGCCCATCGCGGGGTTCACCGCGGAGCAGCTTGCCGAGCATATTGCCACCTGCGAGCGGCACGAGCCATTCCGCGATTTCGAATACACAGCGACGGGTCTCGGCGGAGTTCTCCAGTACTACTCGGTCAGCGGCATGCCGATGTTCAACGGGCTGGGCGAATTCAGCGGCTACCACGGCGTCGCCCGCAACATCAGCAACTTGCGGCTGGCTGAACTCGCGCTTAAGGAGAGCGTGCGGCAGCTATCGCAACTCGTGGATGGGAGTCCGGTGCCGACCTTTGTGATCGACGCCGAACATAAGGTCACCCACTGGAACCGGGCTTGCGAACGGCTGACCGGATTGTGCCGAAATGATGTGCTTGGCCAGACCTATGCCTGGAAGGCCTTCTACTCTGAGCCACGGCCGCTCATGGCCGACCATGTGGTTTCCGGAGCAGAGGAAGCCGTCATCGCTGAGCACTACCAGACCTTCAGCCGCTCCGCCCTGATTTCCGATGCGGTGGAAGCCGAAGCCTTCTTCCCGAACATGGGGGAAAGCGGACGATGGCTCTTTTTCACAGCGGCTCCGTTGCGCGATTCTGAATCCAGGCTGACTGGAGCCATCGAAACGCTGGAGGACATCACCGAACAGCGGACGGCCCAAGCCGCGCTCGAAAAACTGGCTTCGCGCGATGGCCTGACCGGAATCGCCAACCGCCGCTGCTTCGACGAAAAGATCAGCCTGGAGTGGAAGCGCACCAGGCGTGATTCGCAATGCCTGTCATTGCTCATCCTCGATATCGACCACTTCAAAATCTACAACGACACCTACGGCCACCCGGCCGGCGACCGTTGCCTGCGACAAATCGCAGGCGCGCTGGAGTCCGTGTTGTTCCGCCCCAGCGATATGGTCGCCCGCTACGGCGGCGAGGAATTCGCCATGATTCTGCCGGGTTCCAATAGGGAGGGCGCGGCCGTCGTTGCCAGGCGCATCCTGGACCGTGTCGCCGAGCTGACCATACCCCACAGCGGGGAGGCCGGTGGCCACGTGACGCTCAGCATCGGCATCGCCACGGCACAGGCACAGACCGGCATGACGCCTGATGGTCTGATCTCCTCGGCCGACAAGGCTCTCTACCGAGCCAAGGAGGGCGGGCGGAACCGATTTATCGCAGACCATCCCCAGGTCGGATAAGGGTCCGTCCGGAGGCCATGGTGAGACCGGCGCTTCCCAAGGAAACGGGAATCCGCGGATAAACGCCCGTTGGAGGCATCCAAGGAGCAGCCGTTCGGAGGCCCCATGCGTCCGTGGATCTCGTGCTGCATTCTGATCCTCCTTATCGCCTGCGGGCATGGCGGGACCAGCGATGCTCCCCCCTCGACTCCGCCGGGCGGGGGAACCTTCAGCATCACCCCGGTGGTTTCAGGCCTTTCCCAGCCCACGGCCATGGCCCTGGTTCCCGATGGCCGCATCCTGGTCTGCGAGCAGGGAGGCAGCCTGCGGGTCATCAAGGGGGGCGCCCTCCTCGCCACGCCGTTCCTGACCGTCCCCACCAGTCCCACCGGAGAGCGGGGCCTCATTGGGGTGACGGTGGATCCGGCCTTCTCTGCCAACGGCTTTGTGTATGTCTACTACACCGCCACCACCCCGAATCCGCACAACCGCATCAGCCGCTTCACTGGGTCCGGGGACCTGACCCTGCCTGGCAGCGAGGCAATCCTGCTGGACCTGGATGATCTGAGCACCGCCACCAACCACAATGGCGGCGCGCTGCACTTCGGGCCCGACGGCAAGCTCTACGCCGGCGTGGGTGAGAACGCCAACGGCAGCCATGCGCAGGTCCTGACGAATCTCCTGGGCAAACTGCTTCGCCTCAACCCCGACGGCAGCGTTCCCGGGGACAACCCCCTGCTGACCCAGACCACCGGGAAGAACCGGCTCATCTGGGCCCTGGGGCTCCGCAACCCCTACACCTTCGCCTTCCAGCCCGGCACCGGGCGACTCCTGATCAACGATGTGGGCCAGAGCACCTGGGAGGAGATCAACCTGGGCCGGGCCGGCGCCAACTATGGCTGGCCCGCCACCGAGGGGCTCACCACCAATCCGGCCTATGATTCCCCGGTCTACGCCTATCCCCACAGCGGCGGCACCGTGAACGGCTGTTCGATCGTTGGCGCCGCATTCTACAACCCCGCCACGCCCGCTTTCCCGGCGGCCTTCCTGGGCAAGTTCCTCTTCATGGACTATTGCGGGGGCTGGATCCGAACGCTGGATCCCGCCACGGGGACCGTCACCGACTGGCTGACAGGGTTCACCAATCCCGTGGATCTGCGGGTGGCGGAGGACGGTTCGGTGCTGGTGCTGTCCCGCGGCGGGGGCGCCCTGCAGCGGGTGACCTACACACCCTGACCCCCGGTCCGGAGAACCGGAAGCAGCCAGCAAAGTTTTGGATGCAGCCCGCGGTACCGGCTATTTCACCGCGTCCGCGCCGACTTGGGCCACCTGCGCATCCTGCTGGGATGACCCCCCGGAAGCCGCGATGGCGCCAATCACCTTACCCTCCACCAGGATCGGAACGCCACCTTCCAGTACACCCGCATCACCGGTCAGATTCAGCAGGCGCAGGTGCACACCCCCCTGGGCGATGAGGTCCTGCCAGGCCTTGGTCGGGCGGCGGAAGGCGGCCGCGGAACGAGCCTTGTCCCTGGCCACATCGATCGAACCGAACTGGGTGTTCTCCAGTCGCTGGAGTAGGACCAGATGCCCCCCGGAATCGACAACGGCAATCACCATGTTCCAGTTGTTCTTCTTGGCTTCCGATTCAGCGGCGGCCATCGCCTTCTTAGCCAGCTCGAGCGTAATCGGCAGGCCGTAGGGCGGCGGTGTCTGGGCCTGGGCGGCGGTCCCTAGAGCAACCACCGCCGTCAGAAGCAAGGCAGAGACCTTCAGATGGATCATGGCGCCTCCTCCAATAAACGTGTCTGGACAATAACCCAAGATTAGGTCGCCCTGGCCAGAAACAAGTGTTTTCGATTAAAAAGGTTCGTCCGGGGTTTCAGGGAAAGCGGGAACGCCGAGGATCCAGAGTGCCGGGGAGCACAGAGAGAACTGCCACGGGCAGGTTCCATCGAGAGAGCGCCTGGGCATCCAAGCCGGGCTGGTTACGGAAGACACAGAATTCCACAGAGGACACGGAAGGAGCCGTGGCCCTCACCGCACGGGCCCGCCGTAGGCGGTTTTCGGAGCGGACGCCCCTGTCTTGTTCCGTGTCTTCCAGCTTTCTTCCGTGTCTTCCGCGACCAGCGCTTTGCTCCGTGACCCCCCCCACGGGGAGACCGCCCATTCTGTGGCTGCGCCTGCCGGCTCAGGTCGCCTCGGGAAAGAACTTCTCCCGGCAGCCGGGACAAATCCCATGGGTGAAATCCGCCGAGGAATGGTCACGGATATAGGCCTCGATCTGAATCCAGTAGCCCTGGTCATCCCGGATGTTCTTGCAGTTCGCGCAGATTGGGAGCAGTCCGGACAGGGTCCGCACCTGGGCCAGTGCACTCTGCAGGTCCTGGATGAGCTGTTCCCGCTCCTGCTCCACCCGCTTCCGGTCGGTGATGTCCTTGGAGATACACACCACCGAAGTGACCAGACCGTCGGAATCGAGGATGGGCTTCACCGAGGTGAGGAAGAACCGGTCCGCTTCCCGGGCCATGGGAACCCGCACTTCGAACACGATGGTCTCCGCCGTGGCGAAGCTCCTCTTCACGACGGTCATGCGCTTCTCGGCCTCATCAGGCGGGAAGATGTCATAGATCCGGAGGCCGATGACCTCCTCCGGCTCCCGGTCGAAATGGGAGGAGAAGGCCCGGTTCACGTAGCGGTAGGTGCCGTCCTCGAGGATGTTGAAGATGGGATCCGTGGATTCATCCAGGACGCTCTCCAGCACCCCGGCGCGGTTCAGCTTCGTTCCTTCCTCTTTGGCCGGGTCGGGCGGGTTCATATCCATCCTGTTCCGGATCAACGACCGCTGGCCGAACACGCAGGCTGCAGCTCGCCCAGATGCCTCCGGAGATCCCGCAGTTGGAAGGGTTTGGGCATCAGGCCCACCTGTGGGTGACACCGGAGAAGGTTCATGACCGTCGCGTCCACCCGGCCGGTGGCGATCAGGATCGGAAGGCCGGGCCGCAGGACTCGAATCTGGGGCAGCGTCGCGGCCCCGCCCAGCCCTGGCATGTCCATGTCCAGGATGACCATGGCGGGCTGAAGGCCTGCCTCCAGCGCCGTTAGCGCCTCCTCGCCCGTCGAGACCACCACCGGGTCGTAGCCAAGGAAGTGCAGCATGGAACCCACCGTGTCCTGGATCAGGGCATCGTCGTCCACGAGCAGGATGCGGAGCTGATCTCCATCCGCACGACCTTCCCGGCTCAGGGGATCCACTTCGGCCTGGACTGGACTTGGGCTGGCGCCATCCATGTCTCTCGCTTCCACATCGAGTTCCTTTTGCGCTGAGCAGAGTAAGCGAAGAAATTTCATGGATATGAGGCCCAGTCTTACACCTGCTGGCAGGGGAGTCGATTCCAGGAATGCAAGCATCCTTAAGAATGCTTATTGGCAGCTTTTGCATAAATCGATCTGGAGATGATTCTACAATCTATTCCCAGTCTTGGCCGTAGGGTAAGTACCCATTGGGGAGCAGGAACGGATGGAAGACCAGATCAGGTTCCTTCGGGGCCTCGAGCCCAGGAATGCGGGCCAGGCTTCCTATGCGGCGATTCTCAAGGCGGCGGCGGGTTTGTTCCAGCAATTCCCCGCGGATGCGATCACCCTGCGGGACATCCTGACCCTTTCTGGAGTCAGCAACCAGACGCTCTACAACTATTTCCCCGCCGGACGCGACGATGTGGCCATCGTCCTCTTCGATCATTTCCAGCGGGACGCCGTCACAACCTTCAACCATTGCAATCGCGCCATCGACTGGGAGGCGCTGCCAGACACGGCGGCCATCACCAGGGTCCTCAGCGCCTCCCTCGCCCGGGCGACCATCGGCAACCTGAAGGAAAACCTCCGGCTCCAGGCCACGGTACTCGAGTACCTGAGAGCCCACCGACTGGGCTCCCCAGCTGCCCTTGCCCTGGGGTTGGAGGATGCTCTGGGGCAGGAAATCCTTCTGCGCTACGGCAGCCACTACTCGCGACTGGAACTGCCCAAGGTGGTACGCCTCTGCGTCAGGGTGGTGAACGACATCGCGGAGCTGGCCATGACCCACCCCGAGTTCCCGCTCGACGGCCTGGAATCCAGGGCCCGGAAGCTGCTCCGGCCCCTGCTGCAATCCGGGCTGAACGGGGAGGGACCCATCAGCGGGGATCACGAAGCCCTGCCCGATATCCCCATCCCCGTGGCCATCGTGGGCGTGCCCATCAGTCTCGCCAGGCGGCAGACGATCCTGACCCGGATCTTCAAGCGCAAGGCGAAGCCCTAGACTGGGATCCTCAGCCCAGGAGCACCGTGGCATTCACCCCAGGCAGCCGACGCGGCGCCATCAGGGCCCCGCTCCGCTGAGAACACCCAAAGGGTGGTCGAAGCGGGAGGACGCGACTTGATGTCGCGTCCGTTCGCGGGGGAGTCGGCCGGAGACCGGGGCCGCAGGCCCCGGT